>VAZU01000339.1:3594-6235 GCA_005884745.1 Alphaproteobacteria bacterium | reverse complement strand
ATCTCCACGAGATGGCCGAGCAGGCCGAAGCCGGTGACGTCGGTCGCGGCCCGCGCGCCCTGGCGGGCGAGCACCGCCGCCGCCTCCCGGTTCGAGCGGCACATGTGATCGACGGCGGCGGCGACCCAGCGCGCCTTGGCCTTGCCGCGCATGTCGGCAGCGAGCAGCGTGCCGGTGCCGATCGGCTTGGTGAGCACGAGCGCGTCGCCGGGGCGCATGCCGGCCTTTTGCAGCGCCGAGTCCCGCGCGACCAGGCCATTGACCGCGAAGCCGAGCGCCAGCTCCGCGCCCTCGCTGGTGTGGCCGCCGACGAGGGCGCAATCGGCTTGGCGCAGCACCTCGTTGGCGCCCGCCATCATCAGCGAAAGGTCGGCCTCGACCTTGGCCTCGAGCCCGTAGGGAATGGTGGCGATGGCGAGCGCCGTCTGCGGCGTGCCGCCCATGGCATAAATGTCGCCGAGCGCATGATTGGCGGCGATCTTTCCGAACCGATAGGGATCGTCGATCATGGCGCGGAAATAATCGACACTCTGCACCGAGAGCAGCGGCCCGCCGGTATCGACGATCGCCGCGTCGTCCGGCGCGTCGAGCCCGACCAGCACGTCCGCCCGCTCGGCCGGCGTGACCCCGCCGAGCGCGCGAGAGAGCACGGTTGCGCCGACCTTGGCGCCGCAACCGCCGCAGCGCATGGCGATCGCGGAAATTTCCTTGAGCGCGGCGCGATCCGCGATCGGGCTCGTGAACGCGGTGGATTCCGCCGCCATCTCGGGAAGCTCGTTGAACTTGCGCATGAACCGGCGGTCGATCCAATCCTTGAGCCGCCACACCCAGTGGCCGCCGAACGTCAGGCCGTTGCGGGAGCCGATCGCGGCCCGCTCCCCCGTGGTGACGAGGTAGAGCGCCTGACGCTGCGGTTTATACGCCGCGGGCGTCGCGCCGCTGAGGATGCGGCGGATATTTTTGGCGAGCGGCGGGCCTTCGCGCACCGCGTAGACGCCCGACTTGGGCAGCTGATGGGCAGCTGATAGCCGTCGACCGCGGCGATGTCGCCCGCGGCAAACACCTCCGGATGCGAGACCGAGCGCAGCGCCAGCGTGACCTGCACGAAGCCGCGTGCGTCGAGCGCGAGCCCGGTGTCGCGCAGCCAGGGCGCGGGCGCGGCCTGGGTGGTCCAGAGAATCTCGTCGAGCGCGATCCGCTCGCCCGTCTCGAGATGGAGCGCGCCCGTCTCGACCCGGTCCACCCGCGCGCCGGCAAACACCCGGATGCCGCGTTGTTCGCAGATTTCGCGGAAGCGGCGTCCCATCGCGGCCGGGAACGACGGCAACAGCCCGTCGGAGGCGCCGACCAGGGTGAAGGCAAGCCCGGCCGGATCGTGGCCGGCGGCGGCGACGTCGCGCTCAAGGCGCCGCTCGACCGAGAGCAGGAGCTCGACCCCGCCGGCCCCCGCACCGACGACGCCGATGCTCACGTTGCCCTTGGCGGCGAGCACGCGCGCGCGCAACGCCTCGAACCGGCCGAGGAAACCGTCGATCGGCTTGACCGGAATGGCGTGCAGGGCCGCGCCCGGCACATCCCCGACGTTGGGGGTCGAGCCGATGTCGATCGACAGCAAGTCGTAGGCGACGGGCGGCCGGTTTTTGCACAGCACGCGGCGGTTCTCGAGATCGATCCCGATCGCCTCGTCCTGATAGAGCCGGGCGCCGGCGAAGCGCGCCAACGGCCCGGTATCGATGTGGGAATCGTCGAACCCATAGGTGCCGGCGATCAGTCCCGGCAGCATGCCGGAATACGGCGTGTGGACCTCGCGCGTGATCAGGGTGAAGCGCGCGCCCGGCAGCGGTTTCATGCCGAACATCCGCAGCACGGTTACGTGCGCATGGCCGGCGCCGAGCAGCACGACGTCCTTGAGGATGGGATGCGTGGAGATCAACGCGCGGCCCTCTCGTCACCTCGGCTCGACCGGAGCGGCGGAGAGCCGCGTCGGCATGGTATCGATCCTGAGCCCCCTGCGCAGCCGGCGCGAAAACACGTCGACCAGCATCGAGAGCAACGCGAAGGCCAAGATCAGCACTGCGGCAACGTCGAGTTTGAGCTCGGAGATCGCCGCGTCGACATAGAAACCGAGCGTGGCCACGCCCAGGATGCCGAAGATCGCACTCTCGCGCAGGATGATCTCCCACCGATACAGCACATAGGCAAGGAACTGGCCATAGAGCCGAGGCACGGTCTCGAAGAAGTAGAGATTGGCCCCCCGCGGGGCGTCCGGCCGATATTCCAGCACGTCGGCGTGCCGGCCCATAAGATAGCCGACGATCGCGCCGTTATGAAAGGCGAGCGCGATGACCGCCGGCAGCATCGAGGGACCGAACAGCTGCAGCAGCACGTAAGCCAACATATATTCCGGCGTCGAGCGCACCACGACGAGCACGACGCGCCCCAGCGCCTTGCCCAAGCGTCCGGAAAAGCGCTCGCAAATGGCCGGAAAGAACAGCAGCGCGAGCAGCGCCATGCCCACCATGGCGATCTGGGCTAGCACCAGCGTCTGCACGAGACCGGGCACGACCTGATTGGTCAGGATCGGCCATAGCCATTGGCCGAAGCTCGCCCAGGTGGCGAGCGCGAAGAGATCGCCGCCGCG
>VAZU01000339.1:2880-3402 GCA_005884745.1 Alphaproteobacteria bacterium | reverse complement strand
GAAGCCGAGCACCAGGGTCGATCGCAGTCCGCATTCGAGCCGGTAGAGCGTGTAGTTCTTGAACTGCTCGGCGAGCTCGGGCAGCCGCGCGAACGCAAAGGCGGAAATCGTCGACGTGGCCTTCGGCAGCACGCGCACGGCGGCGAGATCCGCCTCCTCGATCATCTCGGAAAACACCTTGGCGAAGATGCCGCTGTAGGGCAGCGCGATCGCGAGAATGCCGGTCGTCGGCGAGAGCCCGGTGACATTGATGAGGAGCAGCGCCCAGAACATCTCGTGGATCGAGCGCAGGAACGCGCACAGGACGCGCACGGCGCCGAACAGCGGAAACACCAGCGCGAGCGCCAGGCCGGCGGTTGCGCCGATGCCCACCCCGACCACGGCAAACGCCACGGTCAGAACCAGGCTCCTGGCTTCGACCGCGAGCACATCGGTGTGCAGCAGACCCGTGAGCAGACGACGCAACTCGAGCCACGGGTCGAGCGCCGTCACTCGCAGGTCCGCGATGGCGAGGCCGAGCAG
>VAZU01000339.1:0-2859 GCA_005884745.1 Alphaproteobacteria bacterium | reverse complement strand
CTGAGCCGAGGCAGGACCAGGAGCCGCGTCGCCATGTCAGCCCCCGTAATACGGGATCAGATCCGCGGCGGTGAGCGTCCGCGACGGCGCGTCCAGCACGATGCGCCCGGAATCGAGCACGACGATGCGGTCGGTGTGACCAAGCGCCAGAAAGATGTCGTGGAGCGCGACGATCGTGGTCTCGTGGCGCGAGGTGAGGCGGGAAAGGATTTCGGCGCCCTGGACGCGGTCGAGCGCCGAGACCGGCTCGTCGCCGATCAGGACCGGCCGGCCGTTGTAGAGCGCGCGCGCGACCGAGGCGCGCTGCTGTTGCCCGCCGGAAAGCTCGCCCGCGCGCGCAAACAGCGCGTCGCGCAGCCCAACGAGATCGAGCACGGCGGCGACTTCGCCGACGACGCGCCGTGCCGGCCAGACCAGGGTGCGCAGATTGTACCAGGTCGGATGCCGATCCAGCCGGCCCATGTAGACGTTGTGAAACACCGAGAGCGTCTTCACCAGGGCGCTGCCCTGCGGAACGAGCGCAACGCGCTCCGCCAACCGGCCGTAGAGAAGATTGAGCAGGGTCGTCTTGCCGGCGCCGCTGCGGCCCAAAACCGCGACGCGCTCGCCGGTCCGGATCGTGAGATCGATGCCGTGCAGGACCGGGCGTCCGCCATATCCGGCCGTCTCCTTCGCAAGCTCGATCAGGACGCTCACGGTCGATCCGTGGACTATTCGGTCAGTTCAAAAGGTCCGTCGCCTTGGCGACATCCTCGATCGGCTGATAGTCGGCGTTCTTCGCCGGAATGAATTTGGAGCGGGCGAAATAACCGAGAATGGCCGTATCGTCGATCGCGAGCAGCGCGGCCCGCACCTGCTCCTTGAAGCCGCTGCCGAAGGTCTGATCGACGTCGCCCCGGATCGTCCATTGGTAGTCCGGGAACGTCGGCGTCTCCCACACCACGGTCACCCGGTCCGGATCGAATTTGCCGGCCTTCTTGTCGAGATCGAACACGGTATAGTCCAGCACGCCGGTCTCGTAGGCGCCGGACTGCACCAGCTGGATCGTGCGGCTGTGGTCGCCGGAAAAGCCGACGCGGGAAAACACTTCATCGGGTGCCTTGCCCAAGGCCCG
Source organism: Alphaproteobacteria bacterium (assembly GCA_005884745.1). Lineage (GTDB taxonomy): Bacteria > Pseudomonadota > Alphaproteobacteria > Rhizobiales > Xanthobacteraceae > AP-16. Next base: position 1,745 of record VAZU01000339.1, on the reverse strand, counting down.
CCGGATGAAGAATTCCGGCATGACGCGGCCCGAGGTCGAGGCCCGCGATCCGAAGGTGAAGGATTTTCCGGCGATCTCCTTGGGAAATTCGGCGCTCGGCTTGAGGCCGGTTTTCGCGTTGGCGATGAACAGGCTCTTGAAGCTCACGTCCTCGGCGCCTTGCGCGATCGCCTCCGATCCGGGGGCGCCCTTGCGCGCCTGCACGCCGGTGAAGCCGCCGAACCAGGCGAGCTGCACGTCGTTGTTGATGAAGGCCGTCACCGCCGCCGGATAGCTCTTGACCGGGACGTATTTCACCGGCAGCCCGAGCTTGCCTTCCAGGTATTGCGCGACGCGGCTGAACTTTTCCACCAGCCTGGTCTCGTCCTGGTCCGGGATCGCGGTGAAGACGAACGTCGGTTTCGTCTGCGCGAGCGCCGGTATCGACAATGCGAGCACGGCGGCAAGAACTAGGCCAATTCGACGCACGACATCCTCCCTGTTGGTCTGCCGGCAGAGGCTCGGAACCCTGGCAGACCGGCCGAAGCGAACCTATCACATTTGCCGCGGCGAGCTTCACACTCCGGTGAGAGCGACGCCGGCGCGGACCGCCAAGGATGACCGCTGCCCACAAGGCAAATTGATCATCCTTGAACCGCGGACCTCTGGCCCAGTGTTCCATGGACAGCTAAGGTTCGCCAAGTGTTCACGCAAGCAGGATTGCGTCATGGCGGCAGCGGCAGCGCCGATCGGCCGGAGCGAGGGTGAGGACGCCGGTTTCGCGCTGGGCCTGGGGCTGACCAACGAATGCAATCTCGCCTGTGCGTTCTGCTACCGCGATCCGACCCGAGTAGACCGGCTCTCGCTCGATCAGGTGCGCGCCGTGCTCGAGCGGCTGCCGGTTCGCTCGGTGAACCTCGGCACCGGCGAGAACGGCATGCACCCGGGCTTCGCCGACATGCTCTGCTACCTGCGCAAGCAGCCGGTCAAGCTCACCATCACCTCGAATGGTCGGTCGCTGCAGATGCTCGACGATTGCGACGTCGCGGCCTTCGCGGACGTCGAATTTTCCCTCGATTACCCCAACGAGCGCGAGCAGGACCTGGAGCGCGGCGCCGGCAATTGGCGGCTCATCCACGAGCAAGCGGCGCGGTGCCGAAGGCTCGGCGTGTCCGTCACGTTCATCGCCGTGATGATGCGAAACAACTTCGACCGCATGGCCGATATTGCCAAGCTCGCCAAGCAGTACGACGCACCGCTGCGCATCAACGTCTATCAGGCGGTGCGCAGCGATGCATTCTCATTGCTGTATGAAGAATATTGGACCGGCTTCGAGCGCCTGTTCGGTGAGACCGACGCCATTGCCATCGGCGAGCCCCTGGTGCGCGCCATGGCCGGGCTGCCGCCGCGCCGCGGCGGCTGCGGCGTTGCCACCGTGCGCGTCACGCCGCGCGCGAGGGTGCAGCCGTGCGTCTACTGGCCCGGCGGCGGCGCGCCGCTCGACCTGTTGCTCGATCTCGGCCGCGACGTCGTGGCCACGGCAGAATTCGAAGCCGCGCGTTCGATCCCGCCGAGCTGCGAACAATGTACGTTCCTGCCCGCCTGTCGCGGCGGATGCGCCGGCCGCCGCCGTCTGCTCGACGCACTCGATGCGCCGGACCCCTATTGTCCGGTGGTTCGCGGCGAGGACCGCCGTCTCCGGGTAAATATGGCCGCCTCGCGCGAGCTTCCGAAAACCGAGAGCGCCTGTACCACGGTGGTGATGG
>VAZU01000344.1:6164-11466 GCA_005884745.1 Alphaproteobacteria bacterium | reverse complement strand
GAGGCGTCGACGCTCATCAGATATTCCATGAACAGTCGCGCCGCGTTGGGATGCTTCACCCCCTTCATGATGCCGGAAGGCGCCAGGATCAGCACGCAGCCGTCGGCCGGGTAGATCATCCCCAGGGGATTGCCCTTCTGCGCGCTCTCGCCGGCGGTTCCGAACGGGCCGGTGCCGGCGACCACGCGCTCGCCCGCATTGAGCATGGTGACGGTATCGTTGATGGAGCGGCCGATCTGCGGATTGTTTTTCGCTAGTTCTTCGAAGAATTTCCACCCGTAGAGCTTGCGCATCATCACGGTCCAGGTGCCGACGTAGCCGCTGAACCCGGGATGGCCGAGCGCGATCTTGTCCTTCCATTTCGCATCGGTGAGATCGCTCCAGTTCTTCGGCGCATCCGCCTCCTTGAGCTTCGCCGTGTTGTAGACCATCCCGATCAGGCCGGCCGAGGTGACGAAATAATATCCATCCGGATCGTAATGCTGATAGATCTCCAGCACCTTGCCGGCGTTCTCCGGCACGAACTGCTCCAGCAGCTGCTTCTCCTTCAAATAAACGTAGTGTCCGATATCGGTCGAGCTGAGCACGTCGACCTGCATGGCGCCCGCCCTGAGCTCCTGGGAGACGCGCTGGAACGCCACTTGCGCGGTGGTACGCACCACGCTGACCCTGATGCCGGGATAATTGGCTTCGAAGCCGCGGCCCAGCGCTTGGGCGGTCACGTCGTCGGAATGCGCCGTGTACCAGGTGAGCTCGCCTTCCTGCTTCGCCGCCTCGTAGAGCTCCCGTTCATGCGCGGTCATTTGCGCGGCCGCAGCCGCATGGCGGGGAAAGATGGCCGCGCCCATCGCCACAGAGAGGACAACCGCCGATCCGCCTTTCAGGATATCCCGGCGCGACCCTGCGGGGCCTATTGGCATGTCCATTCCTCCCTGCCCGCGGCGCTTCGCCCGCGGCTTTTTCTAAGCTGCCGCCACGCCACGTCGAACCGTCGTGATCCTGCGGCCCCAAAGCGTTGCAATCAGCCGGGCTCGGCCGCGACCATAGCTGCCCGCCCGCGCCCACGCCAAGAGGCGCTCGCGCTTTCGCCTGCGCCGCCGGATCGCCCAAAGCGTGATGCGCTCGGCGATGCGCTTGAGCGTGACGCAAAACCCGAGAAGATTAGTGATCGCCCAAAACACCCACAGCGCGAGATCGAACAAACCGGTAGTCAGCGCAATCGCCCCGCGCCCGAGCAATTTGAGGACCGCGCGCGTCTTGCCGCCCTTGGCGGCGGCAAGCTGCGCCAGCCGGCTCAAGTCCTTCGGCTGCTCCGCGAGCTTCAGTCCCTCGATGGCGGCGCGGCTGCCGGCCTTCCTCTGCACCCGGCCGACGTCGCCGGCTGCGCGGACCAGGTTTTCCACACGCTCGAGCCGCGCGGCGCGCAGGAAGCGCGCGCCGATCCGGCCGGTCTTTGCCCCCGCCTTGATCACCGAGAGGCCGACGCGAGCCGGGGCCATTGCACCCAGGCTCACATAGGTGCCGGCCGTGAGCGCAATCCCGGCCAGGGACAGGCTCAGGACGGCCTTGTCCACGGCCTCGCCGCGAGCAAACTGAATTCCTTGCCGCGTCGCGTCGCGCAGGTCGCCGAACACGAACAGATCGCCCAGCGCGGTGCCGCCGAACGCCGCGATACTGTCGGTCTCGCCGAATACCAGGCCCCGAGCAAAGCTCTTCGCGGTGCTCGCGGCGGAGGCCGCCGCCTCCTTGGCGGATTCCACCTTGGCGACGCGGTTCGGATCGATCGCCATGCCGCGTTCGCGCGCCAGCTCGACGAAGCTATCGGCGAGATCGGGATCGTTGGCCGCAAGCGCCGCGTCGATCTCCCGCGCGGCGCCCGCCGCATCGAAATGATCGTCGAGCCCGAGCTCGGTCAGCTGCGCCGGATCGTCCTGGGCCGCAAGCATACGGCCGGCATTCACCCCGCGCGAGAGCACCGGATAGGCTGCCGACGCCAGGGCGACCATGACGAGGGCGGAGAATGCCAGGCCGAATCTGCTCATTTGGCTCCCTGATTTTCCCGTCTCGCAGCTCGCCTACTTCCGCAGGCTGGCAACAGCATCCGTACGCCTGGGCAAAATCCCGCGCCAGGCGTTGGGAGTGTCCGACCAAAATGACCGGCCAATCTAGGCTTTGCCGTGCGTCGACGCTATGGTGCGTCGCTCAGGACCGATGCTGCACGAGGACGCAGGCAAGCCATGGCGGATAAGATTGTCCCGCATTTTCACAACGATCCCGGGGTGGCGGCGATCGAGATCGGCGCCAGGGAATTCATGTGCATCGGAGCGACGCCGCCGTTCGATCACCCGCATGTTTTCATTGATATGGGCGACGACAGCGAGGCGATCTGCCCCTATTGCTCGACGCTGTATCGTTACGATCCTTCGCTGCACGGCTATCAATCGCGTCCGCCCGAATGCGCGTGGCGCGAGCCTGCCGAGCTCTGAGCCGCCGCAACTCCTTCGCGGTATTCTGCATTCCCGGCTCGGGTTCGGCACAACGATGCCGGGCCCGCGACTCCAGTACTTGATGCTCCCACACGACGCGAGGCGGAATCCGCGGTGGCGCGCTCACGGACCGTAATGATCGCCGGAGCCGGGATCGGCGGGCTCGCCTGCGCGCTCGCGCTGATCCGCCGCGGGTTCCGAGCCGCGGTGCTCGAACAGGCGGAAGCGCTCGAGCCGGTCGGAGCCGGCATCCAGCTCTCCCCCAACGCGACCCGCATCCTGATCGATCTGGGACTGGCCGAACGCCTGGCTCCCGCCGTGGTGGCGCCGCAGGAAATTCGCGTGCTTCGCAGCCATAATGCCCGCGAGATCGTCCGCGCGACCATCGGTCCCGGCGCCGCCTTCCGTTATGGCGCCCCGTATTGGGTCGTGCACCGCGGCGATCTGCAGGCCGCCCTTCTCGAGCGGCTGCAGGCGAGCCCCGATGGCGCCCTTCATCTCGGCCGCCGGGTCGAGGATTTTGCGGTCCATGCCCATGGCGTGACGGTCGAGACCCGGACGCCGGTGGGAACTCGCGACGAGCACGGCATCGCCCTGATCGGCGCCGATGGCCTGTGGTCGAGGATCCGCGGCCGGCTCGGAGACGACACCCCGGCGAAATTTTGCGGCCGGACCGCCTGGCGCGCGACCGTCTCCGCCGATCTGGTTCCCGTCGAGTTCCGCGAACCGATCACGTGGCTGTGGCTCGGGCGCGAGGCGCATCTCGTGCACTATCCGGTCCGGGCGGGCGCCGCGGTCAATATCGTCGCCATCATCCGCGACGATTGGCAAAGCCCCGGATGGAGCGAGCCGGGAGGGAGCGCCGACATCCTGGCGCGGTTTTCCGGCTGGGCGGCCGAGCCGCGCGCGCTGATGGCGACCGCGGATTCCTGGGCGAAATGGGCGTTGTTCGACCGGCCTGCGTCGCGCACGTGGAGCGCGGGCCCGGTGACGCTGCTCGGCGATGCCGCGCACCCGATCCTGCCGTTCCTGGCGCAGGGCGGGGCGATGGCGATCGAGGACGCTGCCGTACTGGCCGATTGCCTGGCCCGGTCGCCCGACCAGCCGCCGCTGGCGTTCGAAACCTATGAAGGGATGCGTCGGTCGCGCACTCTGCGCGTTGCCCGCGAATCCCGCAACAATGGCTGGGTCTATCATCTCTCCGGTCCGGCGGCGCTGGCTCGCAACATCGCATTGAAACGCCTGAGCGGCGAAAAGCTGCTCACGCGTTACGACTGGCTCTATGATTGGCGCCCGGACTGAGCCCGAGGAGATCCGATGTTCGAAGCTACGATCGCCGGCAGCCTGCCCAAGCCGTCCTGGCTCGCCGAGCCGGACAAGCTTTGGCCGGCGTGGCGGCTCGCCGGTCCGGAGCTCGCGGCGGCCAAACGCGATGCTACGTTGCTCGTCATCAAGGAGCAGGAGGATGCGGGAATCGACATCGTGACCGACGGCGAGCAGTCGCGTCAGCATTTCGTCCACGGCTTTCTCGAATACGTCGAGGGCATCGATTTTACGCGGCGGGTTGAATTGGGCATCCGCAAGGACCGCTACAAGGCCATGGTGCCGACCGTGGTCGGCCCGGTGGGGCTCAAAGCTCGGGTGCATGCAAGCGAAGCCCGCCTCGCGCGCGCCCACACCACATCGTGGACACGATCGCCAACGACTATTACCGGGACAAGGCCGAGCTCGCGATGGCGTTCGCCGGCTTGCTGAACCAGGAGGCCCGCGCCCTCGCCGCCGACGGCATCGACGTCATTCAGTTCGACGAGCCCGCTTTCAACGTCTTCATGGACGAAGTGACGGATTGGGGCATCCCGGCCTTGCACCGCGCCATCGAGGGGCTCCCCTGCGTCACGGCCGTGCACATCTGCTACGGTTACGGCATTGCGGCGAACCTCGAATGGAAGGCGTCGCTCGGCGGCGAATGGCGCCAGTACGAGGCGATCTTTCCGGCACTCGCCGCAAGCCATATCCAGCAGGTCTCGATCGAATGCAGGAATTCCCGAGTGCCGATCGGCCTGTTGGGCCTGCTCGACGGCAAGGACGTGCTGCTCGGCGTGATCGACGTTGCCAGCGATCAAATCGAGACGCCCGAGGAGGTCGTCGCGACGATCGAGCAGGCGATGCGCTACGTGCCCGCCGAACGGATTTTTCCCTGCACCAACTGCGGCATGGCGCCCATGCACCGCGACGTCGCGCTCGCCAAATTGGAAGCGCTCGGCCGCGGCGCGGCGCTCGCTCGGGACAGATTGAGCTGAACCCATGAACCGCACCGTCACGTCCGCGCCCGAGTCCCTTCCCTCCCCGTATTTCCGCGAGGAGCACGAACTGTTGCGCCGCCAGGTCCGGCGTTTCGTGGAGACGGAGGTCAAGCCGTTCGCGAGCGCGTGGGAGGAGCAGGGCAGCGTTCCGCGCGAGGTACTGCGCCGGATGGGCGAATTGGGATTTTTCGGCATTCGCTATCCGGCGCAATACGGCGGCAGCGAGCTCGACGCCATGGGCTCGGTCGTGCTCGCGGAAGAGCTCGGCCGCTCGACCTTCGGCGGGGTCGCGGTGACGGCGCTCGTCCATTCCGAGATGGCATCGGTCCACATCGCGAACTTCGGGTCGGCGGAGCAGAAGGCGCGCTTCATGCCCGACATCATCGCCGGCCGTACCATCACGGCGCTGGCGGTGACCGAGCCCGACGCCGGCTCCGACGTGAAGAGCATCCGCACCAATGCGCGGCGCGAGGGCGACAGCTTCGTGGTGAACGGCGCAAAAATGTTCATCAC
>VAZU01000344.1:0-6132 GCA_005884745.1 Alphaproteobacteria bacterium | reverse complement strand
GATCTCGATGTTGCTCGTCGAGAAGGGCACGCCGGGGCTGAAAATATCGCGCGCGCTCGACAAGCACGGCTGGCGCTCGTCCGACACCGCCGAGCTTGCGTTCGAGGATTGCCGGGTGCCGGCCGATCATCTGCTCGGCCGGGAAGGCGGCGGATTCTACGCCATCATGCGCAATTTTCAGAACGAGCGGCTCGTGCTCGGCGCCATGGCGATGGGGGAGGCGCAGGAGGCGCTCGAACTGACCCTCGACTACGTCACGACCCGAAAGGCGTTCGGCAGCACGCTCTACGAGAAGCAGGTGGTCCGTCAGCGCCTGGCGATGCTGGCCGCCCAGGTCGAAGCCGGCCGTCAGCTCGTTTATCACGCCGCCTGGCTCGACGCGCAGGGCGTCGACTGCACGCGGGAAGTGTCCATGGTCAAGGCCTATTGCTGCGAGCTCGTCAACGAAGTGATGTACGCCTGCGTGCAGTTTCACGGCGGCATGGGCTACATGCGCGAAAGCACGATCGAGCGCATGGCGCGCGACGCGCGCGTGCACTCGATCGGCGGCGGCGCCACCGAGGTCATGCTCGAGGAGGTCGCCAAGCGCCTGCGGCGCTAGCGGGGCAATCGCCCCGTTGTGCGCCGAAGCCGCCAGCGCGGCGATCGGCCCATCCATGGTTCCGCAAGCTGGAAAGTAGTACGATGCGTTCAAGACGGCGGCCGCTGGTGGCGAGATCGCTCGTCCGAGGGGAGGAAGCAATGGGATTCGCAAGGATTGTCGCCGTTCTCGCGATCGCGATCGCAGCCGCAACGAATCCCGCCGACGCGCAGAAGCGCTACGACCCGGGCGCCAGCGACACCGAGATCAAGGTCGGGAACATCATACCCTACAGCGGGCCGGCCTCGGCCTACGGCGTCAACGGCAAGACGGTTACGGCGTATTTCAACAAGGTCAACGCCGAGGGCGGCATCAACGGCCGCAACATCCGGTTCATCTCCTATGACGACGGCTACAGCCCGCCCAAGACGGTAGAGCAGGCGCGCAAGCTCGTCGAAAGTGACGAGGTCCTGCTGATTTTCTACAGCCTCGGGACGGCGCCGAACACCGCGATCCAGAAATACATGAATGCCAAAAAGGTGCCGCAGCTGTTCGTGGCGACCGGCGCCACCAAGTGGAACGACCCGAAGCACTTTCCCTGGACCATGGGATGGCAGCCGAGCTACCAGAGCGAGGGGCGCGTCTACGCGCAATATCTCATTCGCAATCATCCGAACGGAAAGGTCGCCATCCTCTACCAGAATGACGATTACGGAAAGGATTACGTCAAGGGCCTCAAAGACGGCCTCGCCGGCAAGCTAAAGATCGTATCCGAAACCCCGTACGAGGTGACGGATTCGACCCCGGATTCGCAGATCGTCACGCTGAAAGCCTCGGGTGCCGACATCTTCTTCGACGTGGCGACCCCGAAGTTCGCCGCCCAGGCGATCAAGAAGGTGGCGGAGATCGGCTGGCAACCGGTTCATCTACTCAACAGCGTATCCCGCTATATCGGGGCGGTCCTCAAACCCGCGGGGTTCCAGAACGCGCAGGGAATTCTGACGGACGGCTACACCAAGGACGCCACGGATGCGACTTGGAAGGACGATCCGGCATTCCGGCAATGGTCCGCATTCATGGACCATTATTACCCCGACGGCGACAAGACCAACAGCAACACGGTCACCAGCTACTCGGCCGCACAGACGATGGTTCAGGTATTGAAGCAGTGCGGCGACGATCTCACGCGCGAGAACATCATGCGGCAGGCCGCGAACCTGAAGAGCCTGGAGCTCGGAATGCTGCTGCCCGGCATCACCATCAACACCGGCCCGGATGATTATGCACCGATCAAGCAGATGCAGATGATGCGCTTCAAGGGCGAGACCTGGGAGCTGTTCGGCCCGGTGATGACCGGCGAGGTCGGCGGCAGCTGAACGACGCGCGAGGAGGCGCACGCGAGCCGTTGTCGATGCGCGGCCCGAGCCGCGCATCCAGGGTTTCGCTTCGTTGGAAAAGCGCGGACGGCCGTGCTCCGCACGGCCACCCGCCGACTGGAAACTGGTCCCGCGCGGCAGCGCTCAGACCGCTTCCTTGAGCTCCTTGGCCGCGCGGAACGCGACTTTCTTGCTGGCCTTGATCTTGATCGGCTCGCCGGTCGCCGGATTGCATCCCATGCGGGCGGCGCGATGGCGCACCTGCAGGATGCCGAGCCCGACGATCTTGATGATACTTCCTACCAACTCGCCGAGGATCGCCTCGGCCTGCTTTTTCGCGATCTCATGGGTCTCGGCAAGCTCCGCCGCGAGATGCTTGAGGGTGACGGTCGGTTGGGGCTTCCCCGATTTCTTGGCTGCCATTGTCGATCGACTCCTGTTCGAGAGGCTTGCAAAGAGGTGTGAGAGATTGGCGTCCGACGCCGCAGATCGCGGCCAAGATCCATACGAGATTCGGGCCCGCCATGCCAATGTGATCCATGGGCATTGCCGTCCTAACGACCAAATGCGGCCGGGGTCAATACGCAAGAGGGGTGGCGCGGAACCGGCGCGGCCGGCCTGATCCTCGCGAGAGAGCTTGAATTCCCACGTAAACGCAATGGCTTGGCCCTGTCCTCTCGGGCCTCGTGCCAAACTCCTGCCGGATCGGCGCTTCAGTTTTTCCAACCGAAATTCGCAGTTTCGGCCCGCCTTCCGCACCGACAGGCGGCGCCGGAGGGATCGATATAGGCGATTCACGGCCTTGCGCGGCAGCCTCGCGTGTAGAGAAAACCTTCTGCAACCGAAACTCCCGGCCTCTCCGCCTGTGCGGTTCGCACCGTAGTTTCGACGGCAATGACGGCAGTTTCCTCGCGCGCGTCGCGTCAATGCGACATCAGATACCGATGCGGCCGATTCCTCCGGACCTGGGAAACAACATGGTCGACTTGCGTCCGGTCCTGGGGGATCTCGAGCGTTCCGTTGATCTGGGAGATCGGCCGTGTCAGCTCAGGTGCGCCAGCCGCTTGCGCTCGATGCGATCGAAATCGATTTTTCCGCCGATGCCAGGCAGCTGCGGGCAGCGGGCGAGCCCGTCCTTGCCGATGTCGATGTCCTCGAGAAGTCCGTACTTGTGCGCGCCGTGCGGCAGCAGCACCTCGAAATAAGTGGTGTTGCGGACCGCGCAGGCGAAGTGCAGCTGCGCCAAATTGTTGAGCGAGTTGCCGCCGTGGTGGACCTCGTAGTTCATGTGGAAGGCTTCGGCGAGGTGCGCGGTTTTGAGCAGATGTCGCCGCGCAGCGCGTCGGTCGCGCGCTCGGTGAGCCAGATCGCGTAGGTGCCGATGTCGCCCAAGGGATATTCCGTGGCGATGATCGGGATGTCGAGTTTTTGCCGCAGCTGCACGTAGGAATAGATGTCCTCCTCGTTGAGTGGGTCCTCGTACCAGAGAAAGCCGAGGCGCTCGATGGCGCGGCCGACGCGCAGCGCGTCGGGATAGCGATAGCTCCAGGTGGAATCCAGCATCAGCGTGAAATCCTCGCCCACCGCCGTGCGCACGGCTTCGCACACCTTGATGTCTTCGTCCGGACCATGCGGCGGGTGAATCTTGTAGGCCTTCCATCCCTCGGCCTTGAAGCGGGCGGCCTCCGCGGCATAGGCATCGCGGCTCTCCAGCATCTGGCTCGAGGCATAGGCGCCGATTTCTGAGCGCCCGCCGCCGAGCAAGCGGTAAAGCGGCATGCCGGCGGCTTTTGCGGCGATGTCCCACAGCGCCGCATCGCAGGCGCCGATCGCGCGCAGGCCGAGGTGGCGCTGGCGCGCCCGCATCGCCGCGTGCAGCTCCTCGCGCGCGAGCGCGTCCTTGCCCATCAGCACGGGTTTGAGGAACCGGATCAGCGCGCCCGCATCGGTCTCCGCCGGATTGACGGCGGAGCCGAGGAAGGCGTTCCCCTCGACGCCGTCATCGGTCTTAATCCGCAGCAGCCCGAGATTGCTGCGGCCCGAAGTGTTGTGCGTCCCTTGCGTATAGCGGGTCGGCGGGATGTCATCCCAGGCGAACAGGGTCAGCTCGACGGCGTCGATTTTCATGGTGTCCTCCCGCTGCGGTGCTGCGAATGGCGCCTGTTTTCTGGCCATGGTATCACCGGCGCGCGCGCAGCGGCGCCGAATGCGGGAGGAATGCAATGACCATCAAGCGCCACGAGCCATCGAAACTCTACTCGAAGGTCGTCGAGGCCAATGGCTTCGTGTTCACCGCCGGGATTACCGCCGATGATCCGAAGCAAGATGCCAAAGGACAGGCGCAGCAAATCCTCAGAGAGATCGATCGCCTGCTGGCGCTATGCGGCACCGACAAGAGCAAGGTCGTGAGCGCCACCATCTGGGTCGCCGACATCCGCCTGCGCGACACGATGAACGAGGCCTGGAACGCCTGGACCGGCGGGCAGAATTTGCCCGGCCGCGCCTGCATCGAGGCCAAACTCGCCGACCCGCGCCTTCTGGTCGAGATCGCCGTTGTCGCGGCGCAGTGATGACGGACCGCCGTCTCGTAGGGCGGATTAGCGCAGCGTAATCCGCCGTCTCCGTAAAGTCCCGGACTTTGCGTTGGGGTAAGCCCCTATACGCGCTCCCCAAAATTCCCGGACGGTTCCGTTTCCCCCGCCCAATCCTTGGGAAAAACCCCGGCGCGCACGTCGCGGTGAAACGACGAATGCGGCCAATCGCGCACGCGGCGAACAAGCGCATGCTTCACCGGATTGATGTAGCAATACTCCACATGACGGGCGAAGTCCGCTTCGTCCCTGATCAGATGCTCCCAAAATCGACGCTGCCAGATGCCGCGCTCGCCACGAGCCCGTCGCACGGCGCTCAATCGCTCACACTTGGGGATCGAGCGTGCGAACCGTGACTTGATCAATCGCCAGCGAATGGAGAAATCTGCATCGTCCGGCGGCAGGGTCCATACTGCATGGAGATGATTCGGCAATACGACAAACGCGCCGATTTGAAAGGGATATCGCTGTCGCGTCCATTGCGTCGCGTCGCGTAACACATCGATCTCGTCCGTGAGCAGACTACTGCCGCGGTCGAGCAGGTTCACCGTGAAGAACCAGCATCCTCCCGGAACGAACGCGCGGCGATAGTTCGGCATGGAGGCGATTTCCATAACGGATTAGCGAAACGCAATCCGCCATTTCCCCGGATCGGCGGGTTACGCCTTCGGCTAACCCGCCCTACGATGTACGAGTCTTTGGTGCGGACGGCGGGAGTTGAACCCGCACGGGGTTGCCCCCAAGGGATTTTAAGTCCCTTGCGTCTACCGGTTCCGCCACGTCCGCATGGGAGCTTCTAGCACCCGCGGGGCGCCGACCGGAAGCGGCGGAAATTTTGCCGGAGCGACCGAGGACCTTTCCTGTTTACTCCGGCTCGTCCGGAAGCTCCCCGGCCTTCGCCTTCTTGGCAGCGGCGATGAATTCGTCGGCGTCCTTCCTCGCGGCACGGACCACATGATCGATGTCGCGGCGGAAACGGTCGAGATCCAGCTTGAGCCCGGAATTCGACGGTTTCTCGGCGGCGAACGTATACATCGTGGCCCGAAACGTGACGGCGATCTCAACCAGCAGCAACGGCACGAGGTCCTCGGGGATCTCGTCCTGTTCGATGGCCTCGCTGACGCGTCGCAACAAAGCCTCCCGAAACCGCTGCAGTTCCTCCACCTCGGATCGCTCCGGATGAAAGTCGCCGAACAGATCGTCATCGGGATCGGACATGCCAGTCTCCAGATGTGGGCTCGATCGCGCGAACCTTATGCCCCGCCTTCGCGCAGCGGCGGCTGGAACGCCAGCCCGGTGTCCCAGGGAAAGTGGATCCAGGTGTCCTGCGACACCTCGGTGATGAAGGTATCGACCAACGGCCGGCCCAAGGGCTTGGCGTAGACCGCGGCGAAATGCGCCTTCGGCAGCAGGCCGCGCACGATCCGCGCGGTGCCTCCGGTATCTACGAGGTCGTCGACGATGACGACACCCCTGCCTTCGCCGCCAGCGATGCCTATGATCCGCTCGGCCGGCGGTTTGAGCAGCTCGAGCTTGCCCTGGGTGCCCGGGGCGCCGTAGCTCGTCACGCACACGGTCTCGATGA
>VAZU01000034.1 GCA_005884745.1 Alphaproteobacteria bacterium | reverse complement strand
CGAACGGCGCGACCATGTCGACGCCGGGACGTTCGCTGACCTCTTCGGCTATCCTGGCGAGCCCCTCGCCGGACACGATGTAGGTTGTCAGGTGGGATTGCGCGATCACCTCCTCGACCGTGCCGTGGGTGAGCAGCCGGCCGTAGGCGATGTAGGCGATCTCGTGACAGCGCTCCGCCTCGTCCATGTAGTGGGTGGAAACCAGCACGGTGAGCCCGTGAGCCGCGAGCGTGTGAATCTCGCTCCAGAACTCACGGCGCGCTTTGGGATCGACCCCCGCGGTCGGCTCGTCGAGCAGCAGCAATTGCGGGTTCGGCAAGGTGCAGGCGCCGAGCGCGAGCCGCTGTTTCCACCCGCCCGACAGCGTGCCGGCGATCTGGTCTTCGCGGCCCTGCAGCCCCAGCCGCTCGATCATGGCCTTGGCGGCGCCCACCGGATCGGCAATCCCGTAGACACGGGCGACGAACTCCAGATTCTCGCGCACCGAGAGGTCCTGATAGAGGCTGAAATGCTGGGTCATATAGCCGACGTGGCGCTTGATCTCGTCGGCCTCGGTGCGGATGTCCAAACCCAGGCACTTACCGTGCCCCTCGTCGGGCGTGAGCAGCCCGGTCAGCATGCGGATGGTCGTGGTCTTGCCGGAACCGTTGGGTCCGAGAAAGCCGTAGATCTCGCCGCGCTTGACCTGCATGGTGAGATTGCGCACGACCGCGCGGCCATCGAAGCGTTTGGTGAGGCCTTCGACGTCGATGGCGATTTCCGGCGCCTCGTTCACCGTGAGGCCTCCTGCGGCACCGCCGACACGCTGACCGGCTGGCCGACGCGCAGCTTCTCCGGCGTGTCGGTGCGCGCTTCGATCAGGAACACCAGCTTGGCGCGTTCCTCGAGGCTGTAGATCACCGGCGGCGTGAACTCCACGGACTTGGCGAGGAAGCTGACGCGCGCCTTGATGTCGTCGGCGCATCCGTCACACGAGATGCGGACCGTTTCGCCGTAGAAAAACTTCGGTAGCTCCGCCTCGGGCACGAAGAAGCGGATCTTCATGTTGCCGGGCGGCAGCAGCGACAGCACCGGCCGACTGGCCGCCACCATTTCGCCCGGCCGGTAATAGACCTGCTGGACGGTCCCGGTCACGGGGCTGAAGACTTTGCGCCGGGCGAGCCGGGTCTGCGAGGAATTGAGCCTGGCCTCGGCCTCGCGCAGCGCCGCCTGCGCCTCGTCGAAGGCTTTCTGGGTTCCGGATCCGCTCTTGAGTAATTGCTGCGCGCGCTCGAACGCCTGCCGGGCGTTGGCGAGCGTCGCCTGGTTCTGCTGCACGTCGGCGAGCTGCAGGTCATCGTCCAGAACGAACAGCGGCGCGCCTTGATTGACCGAGTCGCCCTCGCGGACTGAAAGCGTCTGCACCCGCCCGGTCTCGTCGGGAGCGACGAAGATCAGGTCGGCTTCGACCCAGCCCTGATAGACGCCCTCGCTCGCATGATTGCAGCCGGCGAGCCCCAGCGCCGCCGCGAGGATACCCAGGCATGCGATGCGGCGAGCCGGTTTCATCGCGTGCCCTTCCCGAACAGCAAGTCGAGGTGAGCGTGCATCAGCGCGCGCACGTCGAGCGGCTCGAAGCGGTCGAACAACCCGCTCCAGATGATCGCGACGAGGCCGGGCGCGACCAGCAGCTGCGGGAACCGGAGAATGGCCTCGCTCTCGAGCTCGCCGCGCTCGAACGCGTGGCGGAGCAGGCCGCGCATGGCCTGGATCACGCGCGAGAGCACCTCGCGATAGTAGAACTCGGCGAGCTTCGGGAACCGCGGGCCTTCGGTGATGATGAGCCGGATCACGTCCTTGCGCCGCGTGCCGTAGATCTCGCTCACGAACACTTCGACGATGCGCTCGGCGAGCGACCGCAGCGGCGCGTCGGTCTGCGCGATCGTCTCCAGCATGCCGACCAGCGGGCTCAGCACCGAGCGAACCAGGTCCTGGAACAGCGCCTCCTTGTCGCGGAAATGCAGATAGATGGTGCCCTTGGCGACGCCGGCGCGCCGCGCCACGTCGTCGAGCCGCGTTGCCGCGAACCCCTGGGCGGCGAATTCGTCGAGCGCGGCGGCAAGAATCGCCTCGCGCCGTGCCGCGGTTTTTTGCGCGCGTCCGCCGCCGCGTGTGCTCTGCGGGGAGGCTTGCGGCTTGGGCCGTATCCTGGGCGCCTTGGTCATGTCAATACTGACTGACTAGTCAGTCACTATAGGCCGATGGAGGCCGGCTTGCAAGCCCAGTGCGTTGCAGGCGACAACGGGGAACCCGCCTCGGCGCATTGATTTCGAGCAAAGGCCCAATGACCCCCCTCTCCGCTCCTGCCGCCCAGCACAGCTCGAACCTGCCCGTCCGCGAGGATTGGCTGGCGCAATGGGGCGAGGAGATTCTCGAGCCGGATCTGCCGATCGTCGATCCGCATCATCACCTGTGGGATCGCCCCGGCTGGCGCTATCTGCTGGAGGATTTTTTGGCCGACGTGAACAGCGGCCACAACGTCCTCGCCAGCGTGTTCGTGCAGTGCCGGTCGATGTACCGCCGCGATGGCCCGGAAGAATTGCGCCCGCTCGGCGAGACCGAGTTCGTCAACGGCGTGGCGGCAATGAGCGCCAGCGGCAGCTATGGTCCCGCCCGGATTTGCGCCGGCATCGTCGGCCATGCCGACCTGCGACTCGGAGCGCGCGTTCACGACGTGCTCGAGGCGCATGTGCGCGCGGGGGGCGGCCGCTTCCGGGGCATTCGCCATATCAGCGCCTGGGACGCCGACGCGTCCATCATGAACCCGAGCTACCGGCCGCCGCCGGGTCTGCTTGCCGACCGCGGCTTTCGCGAGGGGTTCGCGCGTCTTGCGCCGCTCGGGCTTTGCTTCGATGCCTGGCTCTATCATCCGCAGATCGACGAGCTCACGGCGCTCGCGCAAACGTTTCCGGACACGCCGATCGTGCTCGACCACGTCGGCGGCCCGCTCGGAATCGGAGCCTATGCAGCGCAGCGGGCGGAAGTGTTCGCGCGCTGGGCCGCCTCCATCCGGGCGCTCGCCCGTTGTGAGAACGTCAGCGTGAAGCTCGGCGGGCTCGGGATGCGGATCGGCGGGTTCGATTTTCACCAGCAGCCACGGCCGCTTGCCTCCGAACCCTTGGCGCATGCCTGGCGGCCTTATTTCGAGACCTGCATCGAAACTTTCGGCACCCGGCGCTGCATGTTCGAGAGCAACTTCCCGGTCGACAAGGGCGCCTATGGCTACGCGGCGTTCTGGAATGCCTGCAAGGTTTTGACGCGTGCGGCAAGTGCGGCCGAGAAAGCGGATCTGTTCAGCCGCACCGCGGCGCGGTTCTATCGGCTCGACTTGCCTTCCTGAGCTTTTGGGAAACGACATTCACATTCGTGGTCGCTCATTTGGCCGCGTCCAAGCCGAGGTGAAACAATGCAGGTGGGATTCATCGGGCTCGGCACCATGGGTGCCAGCATGGCGGCGAATCTGCAGAAGGCCGGCTATGCGCTCATCGTGCACGACGCGCGGCGCGAGGCTGCCGCGCGTCACATCGCCACCGGCGCGCGCTGGGCCGAGACGCCGCGCGAGGTCGCCGCCGCAACCGAGGTGATGTTCACCTCGCTGCCCGGGCCGCCGGAGGTAGAGGCGGTCGCGCTCGGCCGCGACGGGCTGCTCGCCGGAATCCGCAAGGACGCCGCCTATTTCGACCTCTCCACCAACTCGCGCAGCCTGGTGCAAAAGATCCACGCGGCGTCTGCCCAAAAAGGCGCGCACATGCTTGACGCGCCGGTGAGCGGCGGACCGCGCGGCGCCGCGACCGGCAAACTCGCGCTGTGGATCGGGGGGAATCGAGCAATCTTCGAGCGCTACAAGCCGGTGCTCGATGCGATCGGCGATCAGGCGCGCTACATCGGGCCGATCGGCCACGCCACGGTGGCGAAGCTCGTGCACAATTGCACCGGCTATGCGCTCAACGTTGCGCTCGCGGAGGCTTTCACCATGGGGGTCAAGGCCGGCGTCGATCCGCTCACACTGTTCGAGGCGATCCGCCAGGGCGCGGTCGGACGCCGCCGCACCTTCGATGCGCTGATCGACCAGTTCCTGCCGGGCGTGTACGACCCACCCGCGTTCGCGCTGCGGCTTGCGCACAAGGACGTGTCGCTCGCGGTCGCGCTCGGTCGCGAGCTCGGCGTGCCGATGCGGCTGTGCAATCTCGCGCTCGAGGAAATGACGGAGGCGCGCAACCGCGGCTGGGACGAGCGCGACTCGCGTTCCGCCATGCTGCTGCAGCAGGAGCGCGCCGGCGTCGCGATCGCGGTCGATCCCGAAGACTTGCGCCGCTCCCTCGCCGCCGACACCACCGCCACGAGCGAGCCGAAGCGCGGGTGATAACTCGTCATGCCCGGCCTTGTGCCGGACAAGCCCGGCCATGACGAGTCAATAATTACCGACTTTTGCCTCAGCCATCCGAGCGCGCCGTCACGTCGCGGGCGATCATGCCGGCGGCGGAAAACCCGCCATCGACGAACAGCGTCTGGCCGTTGACGTAGGACGCCTCCGCGCTCGCGAGGAACGCGACCGCGGCCGCGATCTCCTGCGGCGTGCCGTAGCGCTCGAGCGGAATGAGCGCGTTGTAGGCCGCGCGCGTCTCGGCGGTGTGGTCGCGCAGCGTCAGCGCGGTCTCGACCGGGCCGGGCGCGACCGCGTTGACGTTGATGCCGCGCGGCCCGAGCTCGAGCGCCATCTGCCGAGTGAGCTGGATGACGCCGGCCTTCGCGGTGCCGTAGGCGGTGCGGCCGGAGCCGGCGCGAACGCCGCTGATCGACGCGACGTTCACGATGCGTCCGCTCCCCTGCTTGAGCATGGCGCGGGCCGCCGCCTGGCCGCACAGAAAAACACCGGTGAGATTCACCGCGAGCACGCGGTTCCAATGCTCGAGCGGCTCATCCAGGAACGCATGCGTCCCGCCGATGCCGGCATTGCTCACTAGGACATCGAGCCGGCCGAGTTTTTCGAGCGTGCGCGCGACGAGCGCTGTCACATCCTTCGCATCGCTTACGTCGGTACGCTGGGTGAGCGCGCGGCTGCCACGCGCAGCAAGTGTTTCGCGCGCCACCTCGGCCGCCGCGAGATCGACATCGGCGAGAACCACCGCGGCCCCGTCGGACGCGAGCCGCTCGGCGATCGCGAACCCGAGCCCGGCCGCGGCTCCGGTGACGATCGCGACCTTGCCGGCGAAATCAGGCAACCCGGTCGCCCTTCTTGATCTCGACGGTCCGGCTGTCGACCGCGGGCAGCATTTTTCCCGCGTCGCGCGTGACGACCACGTCGATCACGGTGGGCCGGTCGCGCTCGGTCATGCCCTGGCGCAGCGCCTCGCCGAGTTTTTGCGGATGCTCGACCCGGATGCCGCGGCAGCCCATCGCTTCGGCGACTGCCGCGTAGTTCATCTCCACGAGATCGCTCGATTGATAGCGCTTGCCGAACATCGAATGCTGCAACGCCTTGACGTAGCCGGAGGCGGCATTGTTGACGATCACCGCGGTGAGATTGTTCGCGCCCGTGCGCCGCGCGGTCTCGAGCTCGCCGATCGTCATGTTGAAGCCGCCGTCGCCGGTCAGTGCCACGACCGGCCGGTCGGGCGCCGCGAGCGCCGCGCCGATGCCGCCCGGCAGGCCGTAGCCGATCGAAGCGAGCCCGCGGTTGGCGATGTAATGCCGGCCCGCCACCTTGGTGTCGTAGATCAGTCCGGTCCAATGCGCGGCAAAGCCGCCGTCGGCGACCAGGATGCTGTCGGCCGGCATCGCCTGGTTCATCTCGGTGACGAGGCGGGCCATATGGATCGGCCGTTCCGCGGAATTCAACCGAGCCGCCGCTTCCTCCCGCCATTTCGCCATCCGCCGCGGCAGCTCGGCCAAATAATCGGCCCGCATCGCGTGCAGCCGCACCGCATCGGGACGCAGGGCCTCGGTCAAATCGCACAGTCCCTCGCGGGCGTCGCCCCACAGCGTGACCTCGGCCGGCGCGCACCGCCCGATCTCCTCGGCCAAAATGTCAAGATGGATGATCGGAACGTTCGGCGGCAGCAGCGTGTAACGCTTGGTCGCGATCTCGCCGAGCTTGCAGCCGACCACGAGCAGACAATCCGACGCGGCGATGAGATCGTTGGCGATGCGGGAGTAGCGTCCGAACAGACCCGCCGACAGCGGGTGCGTGCAGGCGATCGCGCCCTTGCCGCTCATGGTGTGGGCAACCGGCATGGCGGTGAGCTCGACGAGCGCCTGGAGCGCCGGATGCGCGCCGGAGAGATGCACCCCGCCACCGGCCAGCACCAGCGGCCGCTGGGCCTTCGCGAGCAGCGCCGCCGCACCCTCGACCGCCTCCCGCGCCGGCCGCGCGCGCCTTGCCGGCACCGCGACCGTGGCGGCGTCGATATAAAAATCCTCGGCCGCGAACTCGTGCTCGCCGTGGCAGACGTCCTCGGGAACGTCGAGCAGCGCCGGGCCGGGACGACCCGAGCTCGCCAGCGCGAACGCGCGGCGCACCAGCTCGGGAATGCGAACAACCTCTTCGACGCGGATCAGCTCCTTGACCGCAGGGCGCAGGACGTCGGTCTGGCGGCACTCCTGGGTCATGTTCTTCCAGGCATGGGCGCGATGGGTGTCGCCGGTGATCGCGATCAACGGCGTGCCGGCGTTGAGCGCCTCGACGAGTCCGGTGACGAGATTGGTGGCGCCCGGCCCGAGCGTGCCGTCGCACACGCCGGGCCGGCCCGTGACCCGCGCATAGGCGTCCGCCGCGAAGGCGCCGGTGCGCTCGTCGTTGATCAGATGATGGCGCAGCCCGAGCTGACGGATCGCATCGTAGAACGGCAGCAGCTGAAAGCCGCCCATGCCGAACATCGGGCCGACGCCGGCCAGGCGCAGCATCTCGGCGAGCGCGCGGCCGCCGCTCATTCGGCCCGACGGGCGATTGACGGACGCGGTGTCGTTCATGGTGCACTCCTGCGACCCGAGGTTTGCACGCGCGCATGCGCGAGGATGCAATCGACGAACTCAGGCACGCTCATGCCCGTTGCCGCGCCGGCTTCCGCCGCGAGCCGGTTCACGGCCGAGAGCCGCCCCGTGACCCAGGCGGAACGGGCATCGCCGATGCGCGCGCTCGCAGCCGCGACCGTGGCCGCGGCGATTCCGCGCGCGTCCAGCGCCGGCAGGCGCGAGATGCCGGCGCGATCGATGCCCATGCCGGCGTCGTTATAGACGGCGGCGAGCGCCGGAACGCCGATCGCCGTTTCCGGCTTGCCGCCCAGCAGTCCGCCATGGGAGCCAGTGACGAGGATCGCGCCGGCATCTTCGGCGCGCGCCAGCGAGTTGGAATCGATGCCCCAGACCGGCGGCCCGCCGGGATTCGCGCGCAGCACGAAGCGCGCCTCGGCATAGGCCGGCGGGTCGGTCGAAGGCGGCAGGCCGCCCCGCATGGCCGCCGCGGTCTCGGCGCAGCGCGCCCCGGGCGCGCAGCCGAGGCGAGCCGCCGCTTCATTGACATGGCTGACGATCCCGCGCGCCAGCATGTCGGCGCCGTCGCCGATGCGCGCGCTGTCATGGCCGATCACGGCGGCCGCCATGCTGAGCGCATCGAGATAGCGCAAGCAGGCGATGCCCGCCTCGTCGAGCCCGACGCCGGCGTCGTTCAGGATCACCCCGGAGAGCTTCAGCTTGGCGGCGAGATAGGCCGCATACAGCCCGCCGTGAGAGGCGGCGACGGCGACGCGGCCCGCGGCCTCCGCCCCCAGCTTGGTGATGCTGTCGGTCACCAGGACATCGGTATGCATGGCGGTCATGCGGGTCCTGTCGGAAACGGCGAGGGCTTCTCCCGGGCCATCAAGCATGGCAAGGGTTTGCGTACAATGCGTCCGGCCCGGCCACGCGCCGAAGGCACCGGTGCTCCGGAAGGAATCCGACATGGCTGCGCGAGCGAATATCGACGTCGAGCGGCTGCTCGCGCACTACCGCGCGATGGCGCGGATCCGCGCCTTCGAGGAGGCGGCCGAGCGCGCGCACCAGGAGGGCCACGTCAAGGGCGCGGTCCACCTCTCGATCGGCCAGGAGGCCGTCGCCGCCGGCGTCTGCATTCATCTCAAGCGCGAGGATCTGATCACGACCACCCATCGCGGTCACGGCCACACCATCGCCAAAGGGGCCGACACCGGCGCCATGCTGGCGGAGCTGCTCGGGCGCGCCAGCGGCACCTGCCAGGGCAAGGGCGGCTCGCTCCACATCGCCGATTTCTCGATCGGCATGCTGGGCGCCAATGGCGTCGTCGCCGCGGGCCTGACCATCGCGGTCGGCGCGGCGCACGCGGTCAAGCTGCGCGGCGAGCGGCGCATCGTGGTCTGTTTCTTCGGCGACGGCGCGACCAACCGCGGGCCGTTTCTGGAGAGCCTCAACTGGGCGAAGATCTACGAGCTGCCGGTGCTGTTCGTGTGCGAGGACAACGGCTTTGCGGCCTCGACGCGCACGCGGGCGATGTCCGCGGGGCCTGGCCCGGACGCGCGCGCCGAAAGCCTCGGCATTCCCGCGCGGACGATCGACGGCAACGACGTCATTGCGGTCGACGAGGCGGCGGGCGAGCTCGTCGAGCGCGTCCGCGCCGGCGCCGGCCCGCAATTCCTGCTGGCGCGCACCTATCGGCTCAAGGGCCATACAGCCTCCGATCTCGGCGCCTATCGGTCGGCCGCTGAGGTCGAGGCGCGCAAAGCCGACGATCCGCTCAAGCGCGCCGCCGAATTGCTTAAAGTTAGCGGCGTCGCCGACGAAACAATCATCGCCATCGATGCCGAAGCGCGCGCCGAGATTGCCGCGGCATGGAAAAGCGCCCTGGGCGCGCCCTGGCCCGCCGTCGAGCTCGCCTTCACCGACGTGCAGGACGTGAGAATGCCGTCATGGCGGTGATGAGCTATCTCGAGGCCGGCAAGGCGGCGCTCGCCGCGGAGATGCGCGACGATGCCTCGGTGTGGGCGCTCGGCGAGGACCTCGGGCGCGGCGGCGTGTTCGGCCAGTACCGCGGCCTCGTCGACGAGTTCGGTCCAGCGCGGATCGTCGACACGCCGATCTCGGAGGCCACCATCATGGGCGCCGCGGTCGGCGCCGCGCTGCTGGGGACCCGGCCGGTGGTCGAGATGCGGTTCGCCGATTTCGCGCTCTGCGCGGTGGACGAGCTGGTCAACCAGGCCGCCAAGGCCCGCTACATGTTCGGCGGCCAGGGCCGGGTGCCGCTGGTGGCGCGCCAGCCGATCGGCATGTGGCGCTCCTCGGCGGCCCAGCACTCGCAATCGCTGGAGTCCTGGTACGCGCATATCCCCGGGCTCGTGGTGGTGTGCCCGTTCACGCCGGCGGACAATTACGGGCTGCTGCGTGCCGCGATCCGCTGCGACGATCCGGTGGTTTACATGGAGCACAAGGACCTTTGGGCCATGACCGGCGAGGTCGACGAGGCCGCCGATCTTCCGCTCGGCAAGGCGCGGCTCGTGCGCGAGGGCAGCGACGTGACCCTCGTCGCCTGGTCCGGCGTGCTGCGCGCGGTCGAGGCGGCGCTGCCGCTGCTGCAGGATGGGCCGTCGGTCGAGGTCATCGACTTGCGCACGATCTATCCGTGGGACCGGGACATGGTGCTCGATTCCGTGCGCCGCACCGGCCGGCTGCTCGTGGTGCACGAGGCGGTCGCGACCGGCGGCTTCGGCGCCGAGATCGCCGCGACGGTCGCCGGGGCGCTGTTCGGCAACCTCAAGGCGCCGGTCCGGCGGCTCGGCGCGCCGCGCATTCCCATCCCCTACTCGCCGCCGCTGGAGGAAGCCTGCAAGATCAGCCCGGCGCAGATTGCTGAAACCGTGCACGGCATGCTGTGATGCGGAGATGATACGTAGCCCGCATGGCGCGAAGCGCCGAGCCTCGAAGGATGGGAAGCCGCGGCCCTTCGAGGCTCGCGCTTGCACGCGAGCACCTCAGGGTGACGAAAAGCTGTCCCGGATTTCGCGTCCGCTCCGCGGGCGCTCCATCCGGGCTACAGAAAGGGAGGAAACACCAATGAGCAGATTGACGCGCAGAAAATTTCTGGCCACCACCGCGGCCGCCGGCGGCGGCTTGGCGAGCTTCGGCATTCTCACCTCGCGCGCGCGAGCCGCCGAGTTCACCTACAAATACGCCAACAACGTGCCGGTGACGCATCCCATGAACGTGCGCTCCCGCGAGGCCGTCGACAAGATCAAGGAGGAATCCGGCGGCCGGCTCGAGATCCAGATCTTTCCCAACAACCAGCTCCCAGGTGCGCTCGGGGGCGATCGAGTTCTTCACGCTGTCGGGGTTGATTCTGTCGACCCTGGTGCCGGTCGCATCGATCAACGGCATCGGCTTCGCCTTCAAGAGCTACGACCAGGTCTGGCTGGCGATGGACGGCTCGCTCGGGGCGCACGTACGCGCCGCGATCGACAAGGCGGGGCTGCATGCGTTCGAGCAGATGTGGGACAACGGCTATCGCCAGATGACGTCGAGCGTGAAGCCGATCAATACGCCGGACGATCTCAAGGGCTTCAAGATCCGCGTGCCGGTCAGCCCGTTGTGGACCTCGATGTTCCGCGCATTCGGCGCATCGCCGGCCAGCATCAACTTCAGCGAGGTCTATTCGGCGCTGCAGACCAAGGTGGTGGAAGGCCAGGAGAACCCGCTTTCCGTCATCGACATCGCCAAGCTCTACGAAGTGCAGAAATATTGCTCCATCACCAATCACATGTGGGACGGCTTCTGGTTCCTGGCCAACACCGCGGCCTACAAAAAGCTCCCCAACGACCTGCAGGAGATCGTCGCCAAGAATCTCAACGCCGCGGCGCTCAAGGACCGCGACGACATCCGCAAGCTCAACGAATCGCTGCAGGGCCAGCTCACCCAGAAGGGCATGGTATTCAACAATACCGATGCCGAGCTCTTCCGCGCGGCGCTGCGCAAGGCCGGCTTCTATGACGAGTGGAAGCAGAAGTTCGGCGCGGAAGCCTGGAAACTGCTGGAGAGCCACGTCGGTGCGCTGAGCTGAAACCATGGCCGAGGCCGGCGGCCCGATCGAGATCCTCGCCTCGGAGCAGGCGGCCGTGGCGGCGATCACGGCAGCCGCCCTGCCCCGGCGGTTCGCCCGGCTCGACCGCATCCTCGCGCTCGCGACCGAGATTCCGGCGGCCGTTCTCGTCTCCGTCGAGATCCTCGTGCTGCTGGCCGGCGTCGTCTCGCGCTACGTCTTCAACCGGCCGCTGACCTGGACCGACGAGCTCGCCTCCATCCTGTTTCTCTGGCTCGCGATGCTCGGCGCCGTGATCGCGCTCCGGCGCGACGAGCACATGCGGCTCGGCGTGCTGGTGACGCTCGCGCCGCCGCGCTGGCGCGGCTGGCTCGAGACGCTCGCCGCCGTGGTGGTGGCGGTGTTCGTGCTGGAGATCATCCTGCCGGCTTATAATTATTTCGACGCGCAATGGATGATCACCACGCCGGCGCTGGAGATCCACGACGGCTACCGCGTCGGCGCGATCGCGGTCGGCGCCGTGCTGATGCTCCTGATCGCCGCGGCGCGGCTGATCGAGCGCTCGACGCTGGCGCAGGCAGCCGCGGCGCTCGCCATCGTCGCCGCCGCCGCGCTGGCGCTGTGGCTGCTGCGTCCCGTCCTGATGGGGCTCGGCAATTTCAATCTCGTGGTGTTCTTCATCGGCATGGTCGCGGTGTGTGTCGCGATCGGCGTGCCGATCGCGTTCGCGTTCGGGGTCGCGACCCTCTCCTATCTCGCGCTCGTCACCGGCGCGCCGCTCACCATCGTGACGAGCCGCATGGACGAGGGCATGTCGACTTTGATCCTGCTCTCGGTGCCGCTGTTCGTGTTTCTCGGCCTGCTGATCGAAATGACCTCGCTGGCGCGCGTGCTGGTCGATTTCATGGCGGCGCTGCTCGGCCACGTGCGCGGCGGGCTCGCCTATGTGCTGCTTGCCGACATGGCCGCGGTCGCGCCGGTGCTGTTCCCGGAGATGAAGCGGCGCGGGGCGCGGCCGGGCGAGCTCGTGGCGCTGCTGTCCTCCTCGGGCGCGATGTCGGAGACCATCCCGCCGAGCCTCGTGCTGATCACGATCGGCTCGGTCACCGGCGTGTCGATCGCGGCGCTGTTCACCGGCGGGCTATTGCCGGCGCTGGTCGGCGCGCTCGCGCTCGTCGTGGTGTGTTATTTCCGCTCGCGCGACGAGGATTTGACCGGGGTTTCCCGCGCCTCGCCGATGCAAGTGGTGCGCACGTTCGTGATCGCGCTCCCGGCGCTCGCGCTGCCGTTCCTGATCCGCACCGCGGTCGTCGAAGGGGTCGCGACCGCGACCGAAGTCTCGACCGTGGGCATCGTCTACGCGGCGCTGGCGGGGCTTATCATCTACCGCCGATTCGAATGGCGCCGACTCTACCCGATGCTGGTCGAGACCGCATCGCTCTCGGGCGCCATCCTGCTCATCATCGGCACCGCGACCGCGATGGCGTGGGCGCTCACGCAATCGGGCTTCTCGCGCCAGCTCGTCCAGGCCATGGCGAGCATGCCGGGCGGGAAGCTCGGTTTCCTCGCGGTCTCGATCGTGGCTTTCACCGTGCTCGGTAGCGTGCTCGAGGGCATCCCGGCGATCGTGCTGTTCGGCCCGCTATTGTTTCCCGCCGCCCGCGCCATCGGCGTGCACGAAGTGCATTACGCGATGGTGGTGATCCTCTCGATGGGGATCGGATTGTTCGCCCCGCCGTTCGGGGTGGGCTTCTACGCGGCCTGCGCGATCGGCCGCGTCTCGCCCGACGCCGCGATGGGCCGGGTGTGGCCCTATCTCGGCGCGCTGTTTTTGGCGCTGATCGTCGTCGCGCTGGTGCCCTGGCTCTCGGTCGGTTTTTTGTAAGCTCACAAGAGGATAAATGCGGGTGAGGCTATGGCAGCTGGACGATTGCCGAGTCTAGATAAGGTGCAGAAAGGTCAAATCGAAGTGCTGGTATAAGTATTAGGAATTGTGTCGAGCATATATTTTCAGGCGATGATCGGAACAACGTAGTCAGAGCCGCTTTCTCATTAGCACCCAGTTGGTGCCCGGATGCAGCCAATGTTCCTTGACCATCTCGCAGTGCGCAGCCTCACGATACCCACAGCGCTCGTATAGCTTGCGCGCGCTCACATTGGTGTCGGAGACGATGAGGCTCAGGCCCGTGATCCCGGCAGCAGCGGCCAAATTGTCGGCAACGGCGAGAAGCGCCGAACCCTGGCCTTTACCCCGATAGCTCGGGTAAGCGGCAAGCGCGTGAACATACCACGTATCGGGTGCCTGATTCATGAGCTCGTGCAGCGGTACGAGCACAGCCGGGAGCTCGTCGGAAACGGCTTCCGGTCTATCGCGGAGCGAATAGCTGATAAGAGCGGAGGTTGGTTGCCCGGACAGTTCTGCTATGATGGCGTTTTTATAGGACACGCCGTAGGATTCGCTGCGTACGCGCTCGCGTCCGATATTCCAGGGGTCGTGCCCGGCCCCGGCAATCTGCGTCCATAGATACAGAGCCAGACCCTCACTCGCGAATTGCACCAATTCCGCCAAAGTGCCGGCGTCATCAGGAGTCGCGGGACGAAAAGCGGGCTGGATCATTGGTGCGACGTCGCGACTAACATTCTCTCTCCTTCATTGAGTAGTTCGCGCAACTCACGCCCGCTCCATCTCCGCCTTGGCGGCGCGCAGCGCGTCGGGCGTGTCGATGTCGACCATGGCGGCGGCGTTCTCGACCGGCACTTCGGTCACCACCTCCGGATAGGCGCCGATGAGGTGCCGCGCGCCGACGTCGCCTTCGAGCGCGATGAGCTCCGGGAAGAAGCGCCGCGACCACAGCACCGGATTGCCGCGCTTGCCGGAAAACGTCGGGAGCACGACGAGCGCGTTGCGCTCCGGATCGAACGCGGCGATCAGCCGATCGATCAGCGCGCTCGTCACCTGCGGCATGTCGCCGAGGCACACGATCGCGGCCTCCGACTCGGGCGGCAGCGCGGCAAGCCCGGCCTTGACCGAGGTCGAGAGGCCTTGCGCGTAATCGGGATTATGCACGAGGCGCACGTCCAGGCTCGCGAGCGCCGCCTCGACGCGGGCGCGCTCGTGCCCGCTCACCACCACGACCGGGCTCGCGCGGGAGCTGAGCGCCTGCTCGGCCGCGATGCGCACCAGCGGCTTGCCGGAAATTGTTTCGAGCAGCTTGTTCGGCCCGCCCATGCGGGTCGAGCGCCCGGCCGCGAGCACGATCGCGGCGACGCTGCGCCCGGCTGACGGCGTCGGGGCGGCCGGCGGCGGCAGCTCGCGCGGCTGCGGCCGCGTCACGATCTCCATCAGGAGCCCGCCCACGCCCATGCCGGCGATGTCCTCGCCCTTCACTTCGAGCCCGGCGAGGAGCCGCATCAGCACCCAGTCGAAGCCGTTCTCCTTGGGCGAGCGCGCGCAGCCCGGCGCGCCGAGCACGGGCCGGCCCTGCGCTTCCGCGATCAGCAGCAGATTGCCCGGGTCGACCGGCATGCCGAAGTGTCCGATGGCTCCGCCGATCGCCTCGACCGCGGCCGGAATGACGTCGCGGCGGTCGGCGATCGCCGAGGCGCCGAACACGATCACGAGCTCGGCGCCGGCCTGCAGCACCTCGTCGAGCGCCTGGGCGAGCGCGCGGCTCTCGTGCGGCACGCGCCGCTCCGCGACGATCGCCGCGCCCGCGGGAGCAATGCGGTCGCCGAGAATTTTCAGCGTCTTCTCGATCACCTTGTCGGCAAGGCCCGGCAGCAGGGTCGACACCACGCCGATCTGCTTCACCCGGTAGGGCGCCACGCGTACCAACGGCTTTGCCTCGTCCGCAACCACCATGGCGCGATCGCGCGATCGCGCCTCCACCGCGAACGGGATGATCTTCACGGTCGCGATCATCTTTCCGGCCACAACGGGGGCAAAGGCCGGCAGCGTCGCGAGCGTGATCGCGGGGTCGACGCGGTTGAGGCGGTCGATCGCGGCCCGGTCGAGGAGCAGCACGCCGGCCGCCTCCGCGAACAGATTGGCGCGCCCGGTGAAGGCGCGGTCGACCCGCACCCCCTCGCCCGCGACAGCGGCGGCGATATCGGCCGCGGCCTCGTCCTCGGGAACATCGCCGGGCTCGATGCGCGCGACGACGATCTCGTCGATCCCGGCCGCCTGCAGCGCCGCCGCCTCGGCCTCGCCGATCCGGGTGCCCTTCTTGAGCACCAGATCGCCCTTGCGGATCGAGTGCACCGCGATCGCGCCGAGCGCCTCGGCCGGAGCCATGGGGCCGAACTTCACGATGCTTTCTCCGCCGGCAGCCTGAGTTCAGCGGTGATCTCCCCCAGGATCGCGACCGCGATCTCGGCCGGCGACACCGCGCCGATCTTAAGGCCAATCGGGGCGCGAATGCGCGCCAGCGCCTCCTTGGCAACGCCCTGTTCCTCGAGCCGGGCGACGCGCCGCGCGTGCGTCTTCTTCGAGCCGAGCGCGCCGATATAGAAGCAATCGCGCGCGAGCGCGAAGATGAGCGCGGGATCGTCGATCTTCGGATCGTGGGTGAGCGCGACGAAGGCGGTATAGCGGTCGACCGCGAGCCGCGGCAGCGCGGTATCCGGCCATTCGGCGAGCATCGGCACGTCGGGAAAGCGCTCCTTGGTCGCGAACGCGGTGCGCGGGTCGACGATGACCACGTCGTAGCCGGCGAGCCTCGCCATCGGCGCCAGCGCCTGGCTGATGTGCACGGCGCCGGTGATGACGAGATGCGGCGGCGGCACGTGCACGGTGAGGAACACGCGGCCTTGCCTCGTCTCCGCCATGCCGCTTTTGCCGGAGCGCAGTCGGTGCTCCAGCACATCCTTGAGCGGATCGGCGGCGACGTCGGCCGCCTTCACCAGCCGCTGCGCGCCGCTCTCGACGTCGGTGACGACGATCGCCGCGCGGCGCGCGGCGCGTTCGGCATTCAGCGCGGAGAGGATTTCGAGCCGCATCGTTTTTCCTGAACCGTCATCCCGGAAGCCGAGCGCAGCGAGGCTATCCGGGATCCATGAACACCAAACTTCCGAACTGCTCGCCCGCCGTGTTCATGGGTTCCAGGTTCCGGCCTTCGGCCGGCCCCGGAATGACTAGTCGACCTTTTCGACCAGCACGCGGATGGTGCCGCCGCAGGAGAGCCCGACGTTCCACGCGGTCTCGTCGGCGACGCCGAACTCCAGCACCTTCGACTTGCCGCTTTCGATCACGTCGAGCGCCTCGGCGACGACCGCGCCCTCGACGCAGCCGCCCGACACTGAGCCCAGAAAATTCCCCTCCTCGTCGATGACAAGATTGGCGCCGACCGGGCGCGGCGCCGAGCCCCAGGTCTCCATCACGGTCGCGAGCGCCACCCCGCGTCCGCTGCGGCGCCATTCCTCGGCGGCCTTCAGAATTTCCTCGTCGCGCGCGAGCATGACTTCCTCCGTCGGCTCGATCTGTTCATCGAAACCTACCCAATATGGTTGGAGCCGGGCGGTCCGGCAATGCCAGGAAGCGCGGCTCAAGCGACCTGCCGCAGCCACTGGCGCGGAGGCAGCGGACGCGCCGCATCGGCGGAGAGCGCGCGGCACAGGTCGGCGATCGCCTCGAGGTTATGGATCGGGCGGAACTCGTCGACGTGCGGCAGCATCACCCGGATGCCCTTGGCCTTGGCCTCGAACCGGTCGAACCGCAGCAGCGGATT
>VAZU01000348.1:2649-5034 GCA_005884745.1 Alphaproteobacteria bacterium | reverse complement strand
CGCGCACCGCGTAATGGTAGAGATGCAGGTCGAGCGCCACCGCGTAGTCGAGCCCCAGATATTCGGCGTAGATCGCGTCGCCCTCGATCATGCACAGGCTGAACGCGACGGCGCGCCCGTTCTGCCGCCACACGAAGAAGCGGACCTTGTCGGGCATGCGCCGCCCGATCTCGCAAAAATAGGTTTTTGTCAGCGTCTCGAAACGCATCCGCGAGCGACCGTAGACCTGCAAATACAGCGGATAGAGCTCGTCGATGACGGGCGTGGCGTCGGTGCGCAGTTCGAGCTCGATC
This sequence comes from Alphaproteobacteria bacterium, assembly GCA_005884745.1. Taxonomy (GTDB): domain Bacteria; phylum Pseudomonadota; class Alphaproteobacteria; order Rhizobiales; family Xanthobacteraceae; genus AP-16. The sequence goes on along the minus strand of VAZU01000348.1, from coordinate 4,741 downwards.
GGCGCCGCTTGCTCCGCGGCCCGAAATTTCAGCCGAAGATCCCGGCGCGTCTTGCGGCTCAGCGCGCGCTGCAAATAGTCTTCGAAACTCGGGTAATCGATGTCGAGCCGCGTCATCGGCATGCTGGGAACCCGCGTGAACCCGCGAGCCAAGAAACATTCGAGCGCGCTGCGATAGTTCGCCGGGAATTCCTTGAGCACGATCAGCCGCGCGCGGAGCGCGCGGGCATGGCGGAGCACCGCGCCGGCGAGCAGCCGCGCCGAGGCCCGCTGGCGGGGCTCATCGCCGCCGCGCCCGCCGTCGAGGTGCCCCTCCCCGGCCGCGCAGCCGATCATCAGCGTGCGCACGCGCAGGAAGCGGGGCCACAGATGCCGGAGCAGGCCGGCGAGCGCGCCGATGCTCTCTCCGGCTCCGGCCAACAGATCCTGATCGAGCAGCAGAAACGGCTGGATCGCCAGAACGCCGCCGTGCGCGTCCCGCACCACGAAATAGCGATATTCGAAACCCTGCGCGATCGTGTCCTCGACCAGCTCGTAATAGCGATGATCCTTGCGCAGATCGGCGAAAGCATTGCGCCATTCGCGCAAACGCCCGAGCTCCGCGCGCGCCGCGACATCGACGCGCCCCTCCGGCAGGCTCGGCGCGGCGCGAGCGCTCCGCCGCCACGGCCACGCGGCCGCCCAACGGGCGAGCCATTGCGGCGCGGCGAACGTCAGCCACGTCATGCGCGGCGCTCGGCGATGAAGCGGGCAATGGCGGCGAGCATGGCGGCGCGAGAGCCGAAGCCCGCAAGCGCGGCTTCGGCCTCCGCGACCAGATTCTTGAGCCACGCCCGGGCTCCCTCGGCGCCGAGCACCCCGACAAAGGTGGCTTTTCCGGCCGCCGCGTCCTTGCCGGTGGACTTGCCGACGGTCGCGGCGTCGCCTTCGACGTCGAGCAGGTCGTCGGCGATCTGGAACGCGCGGCCGATCGCCTCGCCGTAGCGGGCGAGCGCCTCGCGTTCCTCGGGGCGCGCCCTGGCGAGGATCGCGCCCGCTACGCAGGCGAACCGCAACAGCGCTCCGGTCTTCATCTGCTGCAACGTCGTGATCGCCGCAAGATCGAGCGGCTCCCGGCGCGGATCGAACCGGCCTTCGGCGGCAAGATCGAGCATCTGGCCGCCGGCCATGCCGCCGAACCCCGCGGCGCGCGCCAGCGCGGATACGAGCTCGACCCGGACCGCGGCGTCGGGGTGGGTCTCGGGCCGGGACACCACATCGAAGGCGAACGTGAGCAGGCTGTCCCCGACCAGAATGGCGGTCGCCTCGTCGAATGCCTTGTGCACGCTCGGCTGCCCGCGCCGCAGGTCGTCGTCATCCATCGCCGGCAGGTCGTCGTGAACCAGCGAATAGCAGTGCACGCATTCGAGCGCGGCCCCCGCCATCAGCGCGCGCTCGCGCGGGGCCTCGAACAGGGCGGCGGCCTCGACCACCAGAAACGGCCGAATCCGCTTGCCCCCGCCCAGGCTCGCATAGCGAACCGCATCGAGCAGCCGCTGCGGCCGCAGGATCTCGTTCTGGCACGGGGCCGATGCCAGCAGGCGGTCCAGCAGCCGGTCGGTTTCCGCGGCTGCGGCACTCAGACGCTGCGAGAACGACGGCGCAAGCTCGGCCGCCAGCGTCACGATCGCACCTGCCGCACGCGCATCGGATGATCCTCATTCCGCCGGAATCGGCGCGGTCCGCGCAAATCCGCGATCATCCATAGCCAAGGACGGCGGTCGGAGCAATTGCCGCAGGCATGTCGGCCGGGAGACAAGATTCTGCCGGACTTTTCCCATCTACTCGCACCCGCTATCCGATCCCGAATACTTGACTGAACTCCCGTACACCTTAAACCCGGGCGGTTCCCCCGTGTGTCTGGATTGGGGTAAGCTTGTGCGGGCTCGGCCGAAACCGACGCGGCGCGAGCGAGGCGCATCGGGCGGGTATCTTTCGCACCCGGGCAACTGGCCGGCCGTGCCGGCGTTGCGGCGGGAGGGGCTTTCCACCGGTCCGCAGGGACTGAACGCACGCGGTTTTTGGTTGCCTTTTCGCCCGATCCATATGCATTT
>VAZU01000348.1:2071-2567 GCA_005884745.1 Alphaproteobacteria bacterium | reverse complement strand
CCGTGGTGGGTCCTCGCGCTCGCGCTCATCCTGTCGGCGGCATCCGCCGTCTACGCCGCGCGGCATTTCGCCATCAAGACCGACATCAACGAGCTGATCTCGAAGCAGCTGCCCTGGACGCAACGGGCGACGGAGTACATGGCCGCCTTCCCGCAACGGGAAATCCTCGCGGTGGTCGACGCGCCGACGCCGGAACTGGTCGAGCAAGCAGCGACCAAGCTCGCCGAGGTCCTGCAAGGCCGCCCCGATGTCATCCGGGCAGTTCGCCAGCCGCAGAGCGGCAGCTTCTTCGAACGCAACGGATTGCTGTTCCTGTCGACCGAGGAGGTCGCGCGGGTCACCGACGGCTTGACGCGGGCGGACGCTCTGCTCGAGACGCTGGCCGCCGACCCGAGTCTGCGAGGCACGCTCGACGCGCTGTCGTTCGGCGTCATGGGAGTGGAGCGCAAGGAGCTTAAGCTCGACGATATGACGCGACCGATGACGCTTGCCGCCG
>VAZU01000348.1:0-2018 GCA_005884745.1 Alphaproteobacteria bacterium | reverse complement strand
CCGGGCGAGCTGCGGCGATTCATCGAGGTCGAGCCGGTGCTCGACTTCAGCGCGCTGCAGCCCGGACTGACGGCGACCAATGCGATCGCCCGGACCGCCGCGGATCTGCACTTCGCCGAGAACTATCGGGCGCGGGTGCGCCAGACCGGCCTGATCCCGATCGACGACGACGAATTCGGCACCCTCAAGCAGAACGCCGGCCTCAATGCCACCGCATCGCTGCTGGCGGTCCTCCTCATCCTGTGGCTGGCGCTGCGATCGTTCCGCATCATCTTCGCGGTCGCGGTCAGCATCACGCTCGGCCTGGCGGTCTCGGTGGCATGGGGCCTGTTCCTGGTCGGCGCGTTCAATTTGATCTCGGTGGCGTTCTTCGTGCTGTTCGTCGGGCTCGGCATCGATTTCGGCATCCAGTTCAGCGTGCGCTACCGTGCCGAACGAAGGTCGGCGGCCCGCTGGCGCTCGCCGCGGCGGCGACCGCGGTCGGTTTCTCCTCGTTCCTGCCGACCGCGTACCGCGGTCTCTCCGAGCTCGGCCAGATCGCCGGCTCGGGCATGATCATCGCCTTCATCAGCAGCATCACCGTGCTGCCGGAGCTGCTGGCGATCCTGAAGCCGCCCGGAGAGCCGCACTCCATGGGTTTTGCGTGGTTGGCTCCGGCCGACCGATTCCTGCAGCGCCACCGCATCGCGGTCGTGGTGCTGACCGTTCTCGTCGTCGTGCTCGCCTCGCCGCTGCTGCTGTTCCTGCCGCTCGACTTCAATCCGCTGCACCTGCGCAGTCCCAAGGTCGAATCGGTCGCGACCTTTCTCGAGCTGAGAAGAGATCCCGAGACCGGAGCCAATTCCATCGAGATCATGACGCCGAATCTCGCCGCCGCGGACGCGACCGCGCAGCGGATCGCGAACCTGTCGCAAGTCTCGCGCACGATGACGTTGCAGGGATTGGTGCCCAAGGATCAGGACGAAAAGCTCAAGCTCGGCGGCTGCGATCGACGCCTCGCTCAACCCCAAGGAAACCGATCCGCCTCCCACCGACCAGGAGAACGTCGAGGCGCTGTCATCCACGGCCGACACCCTGACCAAGGTCGCCGGAAACCAGCAAGGGCCGGGAGCCGACGCGGCAAGACGGCTGTCCGGGCTGTTGTCCCGCTTGGCCAAGTCCGATCCATCCACCCGCGAACGGGCGGAAACCGCGGTCGTCGCGCCGCTGCGGATCTCGCTCCGTCAGCTCAGGCAGGAGCTCAAGCCGGAGCGCATCACCGTCGAAAACATCCCGCGCGATCTGGCCAGGGAGTGGGTCACCCCGGACGGCCACGCGCGGGTTCAGGTCCTGCCCAAAGGCGACCCCGACAACACCGAAGTCCTGCGCGACTTCGTGACCGCGGTATTGGCGGTCCAGCCGGACGCGACCGGGCCGGCGGTGTCGCTGTTCGAAGCCGGCAACACCGTGGTGCGGGCCTTCGTCCAAGCCGGCATCTTCGCCCTCTCGGCCATCGCCGTGCTGTTGTGGATCACGCTACGCCGGATCACCGACGTCCTGCTCACGCTGGTGCCGCTGCTCGTCGCCGGCGTCGTCACCTTGGAGCTGTGCGTCCTGATCGAGCTCCCGCTGAATTTCGCCGACATCATCGCGCTGCCGCTGCTGCTCGGGGTCGGAGTCGCGTTCAAGATCTACTACATCATGGCGTGGCGGCAGGGAAAAACCGCGCTGCTGCAATCCAGTCTCACGCGAGCGGTGGTCTTCAGCGCGCTCACCACGGCGACCGCGTTCGGCAGCCTGTGGCTCTCCAGCCATCCCGGCACTTCCAGCATGGGCAAATTGATGGCGCTCGCCCTGGTGTGCACGATGGCGGCGGCGGTGCTGTTCCAGCCGGCGCTGATGGGCCCGCCGCGGGTGAAAGAGGAAACTTAGAGAGCGCCGCGGGCTTGCGGCTCGCGAAGGGTGGCACGGCGGCCCGGAGCTGCGAAGTTTCACTTCCGCTGACCAACGCGTTGCCATGCGCCGCTTCACTCGATCGA
>VAZU01000033.1 GCA_005884745.1 Alphaproteobacteria bacterium | reverse complement strand
CAGCGCCTTGAACCGACCGGTAAAGTCGGTTGCGTTCTGCAGATCGGTGGCAAGATTGTCCGGCTTGATGCCACAAATGCCGTCTACGTTGCTTACGTCGGGATAACGCGCTTCGACGATCTTTCCGTAATCTTCGATCAGGGATTTTGCCTCGTTCAGAAGCGCATTGAAGCTGCAAACGAGATGATCCCGTCCCCGGTAGCAACGATCCAGCTTCACCTCGCCTTTCGCACCGGGCAGAGTAAGAGGTTCTGAGCTTTCCGAAGCTTTATCGCAGGACGCGAGCGCCGTTCCCAACGCTCCTCCCGTGGGCTCCCTTGCAGGTGCCGCGGCGGGCGCCGGATCGGGTGACGCCGGCTGGCCGGTCGTAGGCGCGGGGGGAGGTTCTCGTCGCTCCTTGGCCCAGCCCAACGCCGGCAGGCAGAGCAAGCCCGCGACGATCAGCGGCACGGCCCATAGCGCTGAGGATTTCACGCGCCCTTTCTTGCTAATCCGCGTCATTTGTCCTCTCCCTTCCATAGACTCAGCAGGCTGCTCGCGTCAGCGGTTGGAATCCAATCAGCGCCAGCGCGACAGGCTTGGCCGCGCCGGCGAAAGCGCTCGGCATCCCCGATCCGTGATCATCCGATGCTGGGGTTCAGCATGGACTGTTTTCCATCTGGCCGAAGCCTAGCAAGGCCCTGAGCCGATGGCTGTGCCCTTTCAGCAACACCGCGAGAAAATGAAAATCCGTAACGGCGCACCGCGGACAATTGTAAGCAGGCCGGTATCCCGGTGCCGACCACTTACGCTCTTCGGTCTCAAAACGGAAGAGAGCGTCAGTCGGCAACCGGCTTGAATGCGATCGGTAGCTCGAGTCTGAGTTGCTGCACGCGGCTGCGGCTGCTTGTTTTCTGGTTCGCCGCAACAACAAGACATTCGCCGACGCTCAAGGAGCCGGCAGCGCCTGCGGGCCGGCGCGCGGCAGCGCGATCACCGCCCTGAGCCCGGGTCCATTGTCCTCGAGTCTCAGCTCGCCGGCGTGGAGATGAGCGACCGCGGAGGCGAGGCTCAGGCCCAACCCGGAGCCCGGCTCGGATCGGCTCTGCTCGAGGCGGACGAACCGCTCGATCACGCGCCCGCGATCCTCGTGCGCAATGCCCGGACCGTGGTCGGCAACGGCGAGCAGAATGCGGTCCCCCTCCCCTTGCGCGGTGACCAGAATCTCGGCGTTGGCCCCGTTCGCCGCCTCCGGCCTCGTGTATTTGATGGCGTTGTCGACGAGGTTGGCGAGCGCCTGGCTGACGAGCTCGCGATTGCCTTTCACCGGCGCCGGCCCCGGCGCATCGATTTTGAGCGCCAGCCCCTTCTCGTCCGCGAGCGGCTCGTAGAGCTCGCCGACGTCGCGGACGATCTCGGCGGCGTCGAACTCGGTCATGTCCTCGCGGGCCTGTCCGGATTCCGCGCGGGCGATCATGAGCAGCGCGTTGAAGGTCCGGATCAGCCCGTCGGATTCCTCGATCGTGGCTTCGAGCGCGGCGCGGTAGTCGGCCTCGCTGCGGGCATTGCGCAGCGCCGCTTCGCAACGGTTGCGCAGCCGCGTCAGCGGCGTCTTGAGGTCGTGGGCGATATTGTCGGTGACTTGCTTGAGGCCATGCATCAAGCCTTCGATGCGCTCGAGCATCGCATTGAGATTGGAGGCGAGCCGGTCGAGCTCATCCCCGGTGCCGGCGATCGCCAGACGGCCGCCGAGATCGCCGGCCATGATCGTCCGCGTGGTCTCGGTCATGGCATCCACGCGCCGGAGCACGCGGCGGGTCACGAAGAAGCCGCCGGCGAGCCCGAGCACCACGACCAGCGCAATCGACCAGCGGCCGGCGTCCAGCACGATCTTCTGCAGCCGCTCCCGCTCCTCGAGATCGCGGCCGACCAGCAGCCGAAAGCCGCCCGGAAGCTGGAACACCCGCACCAGCGCCTGATGTTCCGCGCCTTCGCTCTCGTCCTGCCGCCGATACAACGTCTCGGTCCAACCGGTCCGGTCGAGCACGCCGGGCGCCAGCGAGCCGACGTTGCCGACGAGCGCTTCGCCGGTGAAGGCCGTCACCAGATACAGGCTCGATCCGGGGCGGCGCGCGCGCGCCTCCACCACGATCACCAGCCGGCGGATGCCGCCCTGGCGGTACTGCTCGGACAGGCCGGTGATCTCCGCGTCCACCGTCTCGGTAATTTGCTGCGTGATCAGCCGCTGCGTGTTCCAGGCGAAATAGCCGAGCAGGAACACCGCGAACAGCGCGAACACCGTCAGATAGACGAGGGTCAGCTTGAACGTCGTGGTGCGGATCAGCTTACCGAGCGCCGTCACGGATCATGTACCCCGCACCGCGCACCGTATGCAGCAGCGGTCGCGAAAAACCCTTGTCGATCTTGGAGCGAAGCCGGGAGATGTGCACGTCGATGACGTTGGTCTGCGGATCGAAATGGTAGTCCCAGACGTTCTCCAGCAGCATGGTGCGGGTCACCACCTGCCCGGCGTGTTTCATCAGATATTCGAGCAGCCGGAACTCGCGCGGCTGCAGCGCGATCTCGGTCTCGGCGCGGCTGACCCGGTGCGAGAGCCGGTCGAGCTCGAGGTCGCCGACACGGTAGAGCGTCTCTTGGCCGCGGCCGCCGCGGCGGCGCGACAGCACCTCGATGCGGGCCAGGAGCTCGGAGAAGGCGTAGGGCTTCGCCAGGTAATCGTCGCCGCCGGCGCGCAATCCCTTGACCCGGTCGTCGACTTGCCCCAGCGCCGAAAGAATGAGCGCCGGAGTTTCGACGCTGCTGGCGCGCAACGCGCCGATCAGCGACAGGCCGTCGCGCTTCGGCAGCATGCGGTCGACGATGAGCACGTCGTATCGGCCGTCCAGTGCCAGTGCCAGTCCTTCCTCGCCGTCGAATGCCTGGTCGGCAACGTGGCCGACTTCGCGAAACGCCTTGGCGAGATAATCCGCGGCGTCGTGATCGTCTTCGATGATGAGCAACCGCATGATCCAACGATCTCGGCCGTTCGCAATCGCCGTGCCGGAGTTTTCATCCACCGGCGTCGGTCGGCGCTGTGCTGCGAAATTCGATACGAATTTCCGCAAGCACTTGCCAGCAAAAGCTGCAAAGGAAGGCGAAGGGGCGGCGGGGTCTGCTCCGCCGCCCCCGCCCGACTCCGGCCCCGGCGGGGGCGACGAATGCCGGAAACGGGAGTCGGAGCGAGTGGGGCGGGCGAGATCGCCCGCCCCCGGGTTCGTTCCACCGCCGGGGGGCGACGGGGAGTGGCGGTGGACGCCCGAATTCTTGCGGCGCTCAGCATGGCGCGGCGCGCCTTACGGCGCCCTGTCGGTCGGATTAAACTTTGGTAAGGCGCCGCCGAGGCGAACGACGCGCGATCAGCGGCTGGCGTTGCGGGCCGGCCCGCGCGGCTGGGAGCCCAGCAATCGGCCGAGCCGTTCCTCTTCGGACGCGGTGAGCGCCGGCTCGGCAGCGCCGGCCGCTCCGATCGGTCCGGCCATGCGGCGTCGCCGCGCCATGATCAGCGTGACCATGCCGAGCATCAGCACCCCCGATGGCGCGAGCCATAGCAACGCGGTGTGCCAGGTAAGCGGCGGCTTGAGCAGCACGAACTCGCCGTAGCGGGCGGTGAGAAAGTCGAGCACCTGCGCATCGCTGTCGCCCGCCTGCAATCGTTCCCGCACCAGGATGCGCAGATCGCGGGCGAGGGGCGCCTCGGAATCGTCGATCGACTGATTCTGACAAACCATGCAGCGCAGCTCGCGCGACAGCGCTCGGGCCCGCGCCTCGAGCTTGGGCTCGGCCAGCATCTCGTCCGGCTGCACCGCGACCGCCGCGGTGGCGAACTGAAGCACGATGAACACCGCGATCGCAACGAGACCGAAGCAGGACATCGACGCGCCCGCTCCAGGGGAAGCTAAGCGCGACCCACGTGCGGTTGGCGACCTGCGGCACATGACGGTCGGCTATTCCGCCGGTTGCGCGGCAGCTCGGGCCCGGGCGGGCCTCGGCGCGCCCACGCGCAAGCGACGGTCGGACAGCGACATCGCCCCGCCCAGCACCATGACCGCAGCGCCCAACCAGATCAGCAGTACGAGCGGCTTGTGATAGAGCCGCACCACGGTCCTGCCGTCGGGATCCGGATCGCCGAGCGAAAGATAAAGCTGGCTCATGCCGCGGGTCATCAGCGCCGATTGCGTGGTCGTCATCGCGCGCACCGGATAGACGCGGCGCGAAGGCTGCATGATCCCGATCACCTCGCCGCCGCGCCGCACCGTGAATTTGCCGACGAATTCCCGATAATTGGGCCCGGGACGCGGGATCACGCCATCGAAGGTCAGATCGTAGTGGCGGATCGACACCGATTCGCCCGGACGCATCGAGGCGATCCGCTCGGCGCCCCATTGGGTTTCGCCGACGATTCCCAGCACCGTCAGTCCGACCCCGAAATGCGCAATCATGGTACCCCAGGCCGAGCGCGGCAAACCGCCGGCACGCCTGACCACAGTTCCGAACGAGGACCGGAACAGGCCCGTGCGCTCCATGAGATCGGTGAGCGCGCCGGTCATCACGAACAGGGCAAGACCCACTCCGAACGGCGCGACGACCGGCCCGCCGTTCTCCACCGCGAACGTCGCCGCAATGCCAATCACCGCCACGGCAAGCGCGCCGAGGAGGCGCTGCGCGACCCCGTAGAGGTCGCTGCGTTTCCAAGCGAGCAGCGGGCCGAACGACATCGCGACCAGCAGGGGAATGAACAGGGGAACGAATGTCGCGTTGAAGAACGGGGCTCCCACCGAGATCTTTTCGCCGGTCAAAGCCTCGAGAGCCAGCGGATACAGCGTGCCGACGAACACCGTCGCGCAGGCGGTGGTGAGGAACAAATTGTTGAGGATGAGCGCGCCTTCGCGTGAGATCGGCGCGAACAATCCGCCCTGCTTGAGCAGCGGGGCGCGCCAGGCGAACAATGCAAAGCTGCCGCCGATGAACATCACCAGAATGGCGAGGATGAACACGCCCCGGGCCGGATCGTTGGCGAAGGTGTGAACCGAGGTGAGCACGCCGGAGCGCACCAGGAAGGTGCCGACCAGGGACAAAGAGAACGTCAGCACGGCGAGCAGGATCGTCCATACCTTGAGCGCATCGCGCTTTTCCATCACCACCGCCGAGTGCAGCAGCGCCGTGCCGGCGAGCCACGGCAGCACCGAGGCGTTCTCGACCGGGTCCCAGAACCACCAGCCGCCCCAGCCAAGCGTGTAATAGGCCCAGTAGGACCCCATGGCGATGCCGAGGGTCAGAAAGATCCAGGCCGTGAGCGCCCACGGCCGCACCCAGCGTGCCCAGGCGGCATCGATGCGGCCTTCGATCAGCGCCGCGGCGGCGAACGAAAAGGTGATCGAGAAACCGACATAGCCGAGATACAACAGCGGCGGATGCACCGCGAGCCCGGGGTCCTGCAGGATCGGATTGAGGTCGCGGCCTTCGAGCGGCGGCTGCGCCAGCCGCGCGAACGGATTGGAGGTCGCCAGCACGAACAACTCGAATGCCGCGGCGATCCATGCCTGCACGGCGAGCGCGGTCGATTTGAGCGTAGCCGGCAGATTGGTTCCGAAGCCCGCCACCAGCGCGCCGAACAGCGCCAGCATCAGGATCCACAGCAGCATCGAGCCTTCGTGGTTCCCCCAAACCCCGGTGATCTTGTAGATCAACGGTTTCGCGGAATGCGAATTCTCGAACACGGTCAGGACCGAAAAGTCCGAGGAGACGTGGCACCAGGCGAGCGCCAGGAACGCCGCGGCCACGAAAGCGAATTGCGCGATTGCGGTCGGTCCGGCGACCGCCATGAGCACCGGGTCGCGGTTTCTCGCACCCCAGAACGGCACGGCGGCCTGCACGAGCGCGAGGCCGAGCGCGAGCACCAGCGCGTAATGGCCGAGTTCGGCGATCATCTCGCGCTCCCGGCGGCGGCGGCGCCGTAGCCGTCTTTCCAGTGCCCCTGCCTCTTCAGCGCGTCGGCGACTTCCTTGGGCATGTAGTTTTCATCATGCTTGGCCAGAATGGTGTCGGCTCGGAACAGCCCGGCGCCGTCGAGCGCGCCTTCCGCCACGACGCCCTGGCCTTCGCGAAACAGGTCCGGCAGCGCTCCGGTGTAGGCGACCGCGATTTCCTTGTTGCCGTCGGTGACGGCGAACCGCACCCCGAGATTGCCGCCGCGAATCACGCTGCCGGTCTTGACCAAGCCGCCGAGCCGGATCCGCGTGCCCGGCTCGACGCGTTTTTGCACGAGGTCGGTGGGCGAGTTGAAGAACACGATGGAATCTCGCAGCGCGGTGAGCACGAGCGCTGCGGCGATCGCCAGCACTCCGACCCCGGTGCCGATGAGAAACAGCCGCCTTTGCCTGCGCGTCATGGCGATGTTCAATTTCAGCCTTCGAGGCCCAAATCTTTGACGAGCGCGTCGATACGCCGGACCTTTTCGGGATCCGCCGCGAGCGCCCGGCGTGCCGCCGCGGCGGCGGACTGCGCCTCGTCGCGCTGGCCCAGCACCACATAGGCCCGCACCAGGCGAAGCCAGCCTTCGGCGTCGGAGCCGTCGCGCTGCAGGCGGGCGGCGAGACGCTCGACCATGCCGCGGACCATGTCGGAGCGCTGGTCGGGGCTCAGCTCGGCCGCCGCGGCCATCTCGTTCGGGGTAGGGCCTGACGGCTCGGACACCGAGGTCGGTTCCACTCGCGCGAGAGATTGCCGAACGAGCTCCGCCCAGGGGGCTCCTGCGGGCGCTTGCGCGAGCATGTCGCGCCAACGGCCCGCCGCGTCCTGCGGCTTGCCGTCCTGCTCGGCGGCCAGGCCGGCGTAATACCGGCCCTTCAGGTTGTTGGGATCGAGCGCAATCGCCCGATCGAACGCCGTCTTGGCTTCGACCGTGACAATGCCGTTGGCCGCGGCGGCGAGCGCTTCGCCGAGATCGGCTTCGCGATCGGCGGAATCTCCGAGCAGGCGCACGGCACTGGTGCGGGCTTTCACCGCGTCGTCGAACCGGCCGAGGCGCAAATAAACCGGCGCGATCATTTCCCAGCCGCGGCCATCCTGAGGGTTTAGCTCGAGATGACGCTCGACCTGGCTTACCAGCGCCTCGATCGAACGCTGCTCGACGGGGGAATCCAGTCTGGCGGCAAGCGGCTGGTCCGGCAGGCCCGGCGAGCCGAGCGCAAAGTAAAGACCGCCGGCCCCGATCGGCAGCGCGAACAGCGCCGCGATCGCCACCAGCCGGCGGCGCCAGGGCACGCTCGTTCCCGCCGGGTCTGCCGATGCGCGGTCGGCCGCCGCGAGCAAGCGTCGCGAAATCTCGACGCGCGCCGCCGCGGCCTCGGCCTCGCCGATCAGGCCGGCGGCGCGGTCCCGAGCGATTTCCCCGATCTGATCCTTGTAGACGGCAAGATCGCTTCCGGAAGCGTGCGCAACGCGGCTGCGAGACAGCGGCCACAGCACGACCAGGATCGCCGCCGCCGTCATGAGCGTGAGCGCCAGCCACAAGGTCATCGTTCCGATCAACCTCGAATGACGCTTGGACGGCTCGCATCCATCACGCGGCCCGGGATCGCCAGCAAGCCCGTGCGCATGAATTCCGCCTTCCGATCGAGTTCCAGGCCGGTGATTGAGCCTGCAAATTGTGAGCCCAAGACAGCCGCCGGATTGCGACCAAGCGCCGCAGTCGGGGCCTGCTCGGCCGTTGACAGGCATGCTTCCCCGGAAGCGGCTGCGGTTACATCACGCCGGACGAGGCGCCGCAATGCGCAAATCGACCCAGTCACCACCGGGTCCATACAGATGCCGGATGGCTCGCGCCCGCGACTGCAAGCAACAACAATAGATCAATGGTTTGCTCGCATTTCGCAAGAACGCGTTCGGGTCACTCCCAAGGGCGCAACCGCGCCGCCTGACGAACATGCACGATCACCCCCTCCTCATTCTCAACTGAGTAAAAAACCAGATAGGGAAGTCGACCGACAACAGCGACACGGACACTTGGCTTGTCCGCCGATAGCCCATTCCGGAAACAGAGCGATCCGGCTAACAGTTCTCGCCACTGCCTCGATCACCTGCGCAGCTGACCGCGGGTTGCGTTCCGAGATGTAGGAAAAAATCTCGTCGACTTCGGAAATCGCGGTTCGCGTGTAGCGAACCTTCATCGACGGTGACGACTGAAAACGGCGACAACCTCCTCATCGCTTGCAAAATTTCCTTGCCGCATCTGTTCGAGACCCTCGCGCACAGCGGCGCGCTCCTCCTCGCTCAATCGATATACGCCGAAGTGTTTGGCCTCGATGTCGAGAACGGACTGTACCAACTCCGCCTGTGCCTCGTCCGGCCAGGTTTCAGCCCGTTCTAGGAGTGTGTCGAGCGTTTTGGTCGCCGTCATGTTGGCCAGCATACTACAAAAAAATTGAGCCGGTTCGCGCTAGCCGACCGGCGTCCAGCTCCCGTCGGGGTTGCGGCAGGCGGTGCCGCGCGCCGTCTGCGGCCGCCCGTCGACATAGATCGTGTGGGTGAATTCGCGGCAGGTCAGCCCGTTCGACTGGTACGGCGGCCCCGGGACGATGGTTCCGTAGCGGCCCGAATCGGGACTGCGCCAGCCGACCGGCGCACCGGGATCGCCGTATTCGATCGCCTGCATCTGGGCCGCATAGGCGCGCTGGCGATCGCGCGCATCGAGCGAAGCGCCGATGGCGTTGCCGAGCACCCCGCCCACTGCGGCACCCGCGACCGCACCGGCGATATGCCCGCTGGTTCCGCCTCCGAACGAGGATCCGATCAGCGCGCCGGTGAGGGCGCCGAAGACCGTGCCGGCGTCCTGCTTCGGACCGGAATAGGGATCGTTGGCGCAACCGGCCAGCGCGAAGCTCATCAGCGCCACGGGGACAAGCAGAATGCTTCGCGACATCTCGACCTGCCGTTTGCGGGGACGCGGGCGCCGGTGAGCGGCGCCTTTCGTGCCGGAACCGCCAGGCAAGTGGCGGCACGATTGAGGCGAAACTCTGATTCTCAAGCCGCCGGCAAGGTGAGCTCGGCGCGCAAACCCCCGATCGGCGCAGTCCCGAGCGACAGCTCGCCGCCATAAAGGTGGGCCAGCTCGACCACGATCGAGAGCCCGAGGCCCGATCCGGGCTTGGTCTCATCGAGCCGCCGGCCGCGGTGCGCCTCCTGCGCCTCCTCGCGCTCGGGGGGCGAGAGGCCCGGGCCATCGTCGTCGATCACGAGCCGCACCAGCGGCTGCCCGCTCGCGCCGCCGGCGCCGTCCCGCAGCACTTCCACGGAGACCCGCGAGCGCGCCCATTTGCAGGCGTTGTCGACAAGATTGCCGACCATCTCCTCGAGATCCTGCCGCTCGCCGCGGAAGCGGATGTCCGCGGGCGCCTCGACGTCGATGGCGATGCCGCGATCGTGGTGGATCTTCTCCATCGTGCGCGCCAGCGCGGTCACCACCGGAGCGATCTCGGTGACGCTGCCGATCGAGCTGAACCGCGCGGCGAGCCGAGCGCGCTCGAGATGCCGGGTCACCTGATCGCGCATGATGGCGGTCTGCTCCCGCACCTTGGTGGCGAACCCATCGTCGCGCGACGCCGCTTCGTTCACGATCACGGAAAGCGGCGTCTTGAGCGCGTGGGCGAGATTGCCGACGTGGGTCCGCGCGCGCTGCACGATCTCGCGGTTGGCCTCGATCAGCGCATTGGTCTCGCGCGCCAGCGGGGCGATCTCGTCGGGAAACGTGCCTTCGAGCCGCTCGGCGCCTCCCGACCGGATGGCGGCGAGGCTCTCGGAAATCCGCTTGAGCGGCGCCAGCCCGAACCGCACCTGGAACATGGTGGTCAGCAGAAGCACCGCCGCCAGCACGGCGAAGGTAACCGCGAGCGCGCGGTCGAACGCCAGAATCTCGTCGTCGATCTCGGCGGCGTCGCCGCCGACCGCGACCAGGAAGCGGCCTTCGTCGCCGAGGTCGATGGCGCGCTCGACCAGACGCAGCCGTTGGTCTTCCGGCCCCTGCGCGTAGCTCTTGCGCAAGCCGTCGGAGCTCTGCTCGACCTGCATGTCCTCGAGCCGCGGCAGGTTCGAGTCCCACAGCGAGCGGGACGAATGCCGCTCGACCTTGGAGCCGTCGAGCCGCGTCACCTGCCAATACCAGCCCGACAGCGGCAGCTCGAACATCGGCTCGCCGAGCGTCTGGCCGGCCTTCTCGTTGGGGATTTCGGGCGAGGCGATGTCGGCGATCAGGGTCTTGAGGTAGACGCCGAGGCGGCGGTCAAAGGCGCGCTCGACCGCCTGGCGGTAGAGGCCGGACAGCACGAAGCCGGTCACCAGCAGGATGATGACGGTCCACACCGTGGCCGAGAGAAACAGCCGCAGCGCGAGCGAATTAGCGCGCATCGGGTGGGGTGAGGAGATAGCCGAGGCCACGCACGGTCTGGATGATGTCGACGCCGAGCTTCTTGCGGATGCGGCCGACGAACACTTCCCGGCGTGATGCATCAGATAGGACAGCAGCCGGTATTCGTGGCTGGTGAGCTTGACCGGATTGCCGTCGATGGTGACGCGCCCGGTGCGGGTGTCGAGCCGGACCGGCCCGCAGTTGAGCTCGCTCTTGGCGTGGCCTGCGGAGCGGCGAAGCAGCGCGCGAATGCGCGCCAGCACTTCTTCCAGGTGGAACGGCTTGGCGACGTAGTCGTCGGCGCCGGCGTCGAAGCCCTGCACCTTGTCGCTCCAGCGATCGCGCGCGGTGAGCATCAGCACCGGCATGGCGCGGCCGGCGCGGCGCCAGGACTCCAGCACCGAGATGCCGTCCATCTTCGGCAGGCCGATGTCGAGGATCA
>VAZU01000345.1 GCA_005884745.1 Alphaproteobacteria bacterium | reverse complement strand
TCCGCAAGCGCTATCGCGGCGAACGCGACTTCAAGCAGACGGTCGACCGCTACATCGGCGAGTTCGAGCGGCTGCTCGACGACGCCTCGCGCGACGACCGCGGCGCGGTGGTGGCGCGGACCTACCTGACCTCGGAGACCGGCAAGGTCTACACCATGCTGGCCCACGCCGCCGGCCGCTTCGAATAAGGGGCGCTGCCGCGGAACCAAACAGGGCGCGCCTCGGCGCGCCTTTTTTGTGGCCCGCGAAGCAGGGACCTCGATCAGACTCTGCTGATCCCGGATTTTCGCTACGCTCCATCCGGGCGACGGGAGCGATCAACGCCGCGGCTCACACCACGTGGGAGGCCCAGGCGACCAGATCGGTGATGACGCGCTGGAACGCCTCGTCGAGTGCCGATACCGCGTCCGGTCCCTCGGTGGAGGCGGCGGGAACGCTGGCGCGGAACACTTTTGCGGCGAGCACGCGGCCGCCGCGGTCGGTCACGACCTTGGCGGAAATCTCGACTTCGGCCATGGGCGCGGACGCGACCAGTCGGCGGCGAGCTTGTCGCCGGGGGTCCCCACCGCGCGCAGCCGGCTGCCGTTCTCGAAGCCTTCGACGATGCGGCTCTGCACCAGCCGCGGCAGGCGGTCGCTCCATTGCGCGCGCGAGAGGTAGGCGATCTCGCCCTGGGTGCGGATCACGATGCGGTCGGTGTTGAGCACCGAGAGCGCGGTGGGCTCGGCCACGACCAGCTGCCCGCGCCCCGCGCCGCGGGCCTTGGTCAACGTCTGCGGCGCGTTGAGATCGAACGTGGGCGGCGCCTGCCCGCCGCAAGCCGAAAGCGCGACCGCAAGCGCCAGCACCGCGGCCCTGCCGATGCCTCGGGAACCACGCCCGGCCACGCTCACCAGCATCCCCCTCGCCTCTGCCGCCGCTACGCTCAGCGTCGGCCGCTGTACTCCGGCACCGCGCCGCTGCTGCCGCTGCCGCCGAAGATGACCCGCTGCGGATTGCGGTCCAGATTCTTGATGGCGCGATCGAGATCGGAAAGGGTGCGCCGGCCGTCGACCGCGAGCGCTTCCCATTCGCGCAGGCCCGATCCGGTGAAACGCGTCACCCCCGCGGTGATGTCCGCGGTGCGCTTGTCGAGATTGTCGGCCAGCGCCTTGAGCGAGTGCACCGCCTCGTTGATCTCGCCCTTGCCGTCGGCGCCGAACAGGCCTTCGACGCCGGCGATCACGTGGTCGATCCGCTCCGAGTTCTTGGCCAGGGTGGCGCTGAAGGTGTCGAGATTGCGGATCGCGTCGTGCAGCGGACCTTCGCTCTCGGCAAAGAAATTATCGACCTTGCGCAGCACTTCGCGCGCGCTCTGGGTCACGTCCTGGGTTGCGCCCGCATCGGCGACGAGGAGCGGCGGCCCGCCGTCCTGGGCGAGCGGCAAGGTCGCGGCCCCGGGCGTGCCGCCCTTGAGCGAGATCGAGGCGATCCCGGTCAGCCCCTGGAAATCCAGGCTGATGCTCGTGTCCGACCGGATCGGCGTCTTGGGCTCGACCGCGATCGTCGCCACCACCTGCCGGGGGTTGGTGGGATTGAGCTTGAGTTCGGTGGTTTCGCCGGCGCGAATGCCGTTGAACAGCACCGAGGATCCGGTCCGCAGTCCCGACACGGTGCCGTCGAACACCACGCGATAGGTTTCGCGCACCCCGTGGTCGCCGAGGTTCGAGAACCAATAGACGAACCCGAACGCCGCGGCGACGACAGCGAGCGTGAACGCGCCGACCAGCACGTAATTGGCTCTGGTTTCCATCCCACCCCGTCCTTCCCTATGCGGCCCCTGCCGCCCCCATGGCCCGCGCCGGCCCAGCCGGCCCCGCGAGCCGCCCGCGTTGCCCGTGGAAATAGGCTTTGAGCCAAGGATGCTCCGAAGCGAGCATCGTCGCCATCGGGCCTGCGGCGATGACCTTACCGTCGGCGAGCGCGGCGATGCGGTCGCAGATGGTATACAGGCTATCCAGGTCATGGGTTACCATGAAAACCGTCAGGCCCAAAGTCTGCTGTAAGGTACGGATCAGGTTGTCGAAATCCGCGGCGCCGATCGGGTCGAGCCCCGAGGTCGGCTCGTCCAGGAACACGATCTCGGGATCGAGCGCCAGCGCCCGGGCCAGCGCCACGCGCTTGATCATGCCGCCGGACAGCTCGGAGGGAAACTTGTCGACGACGTCGGCCTTCAGGCCGACCATCTCCAGCTTGGCGACCGCGATCTCTTCCAGCAGGCGGTCGGAGATCTCGAGATATTCCCGCATCGGGAACTGCACGTTCTGGCGCACGGTGAGCGAGGAGAACAGCGCGCCCTGCTGGAACAGGATGCCCCAGCGCCGCTCGGTCGCTTGGCGTTCCTCGGCGCTCGCGCGCCCGAGATCGACCCCGGACACTTCGATCGTGCCCTCGCGCTTGGGCACCAGGCCGATGATGGTGCGCATCAGCACCGATTTGCCCTGGCCCGAGCCCCCGACGAAGCCGAGAACTTCCCCGCGAAATACGTCGAGAGAGAGCTGATCGAGGATGCGGGCGCCGCCGAAGCCGACGACGAGATCGCGCACCCTTATGGCAACGCCGTTGGCAGCCGCCGGCATTTTGCTATTTCCCGATCGAGGCGAAGAACATCGCGAACAGGCCGTCGAACACGATGACGAGAAAGATCGCCTTGACCACCGAGGCGGTGGTGTGCAGGCCGAGGGATTCCGCGCTGCCCTCGACCTTGAAGCCCTCGACGCAGGCCACGATCCCGATCACCAGCGCCATGAACGGCGCCTTGATCATGCCGACCTCGAAGGTGTCGAGCGAGATCGCCTCCTTGAGGCGCGAGAGAAACACGTCCGGATTGATGCCGCCGTAGCCCCAGGCGACCAGCGCGCCGCCGTAGATCGCCGACATCGAGCCCAGGAAGGTGAGGATCGGCACGGCGATGAGCAGCGCGACGATGCGCGGCAGGATCAGGACTTCGGTCGGATCGAAGCCCATCGTGCGCAGCGCGTCGACTTCCTCGCGCATCCTCATGGAGCCGAGCTCGGCCGTGTAGGCGCTGCCCGACCGGCCGGCGACCATCACGGCGACGATGATGACGCCGACCTCGCGCAGCACTAGAACGCCGACCATGTCGATGACGTAGATGTCGGCGCCGAATTTGCGGAAATGGAAGATGCCCTGCTGCGCCAAGATCGACCCGATCAGGAACGTGATCAACAGAACGATCGGAACGGCCCGCCAGCCGACGCGCTCGAGCTGATTGACCGTGGAGGTGAGGCGGAACGTCCGCGGCCGCGACGCCACCCGCACCACCACGGTGATGAGTTCGCCCAGCATGCGGGCAAAATCCACCAGATCCTGCCCCACCTCGACCATGGTGCGGCCGACCCGGCGGCGTCAGATTGACGTGATGGAGCTCCTCGATCAGCCCGTTGTAATGCTCGGACAGGCCGACGATCTTGACCTTGCAGCCCGCCGCCCGGAAGGCGCGCACCAGCCGTTCGAGCAGCCAGCCACCGAAGGTGTCGAGGCGCTCGACCCGGCTCATGTCGATGCCGACCGCGCGCACCGACAAGGGCTCGCGCTCCGCCTGCGCGACGAGCGGCTCGAGCTCCTGGGCATGTTCCGCCGTCCAGGCGCCGGCCGCGGCAAATTCCACCCAATCGCCGTGCGCGGCGCTCTTGAGCAAGGGCTCCCGGAACTGCAGCATTCAGGCTTCCCCGTGACGGCGCCGGCGCTGGCTTGAGCCGCCGCCCCCCTTGGGCCTATTGACCATCCCTCGCCCGCCCTGTCGAGGGTTCCGCGGTTTTTCGGCCATGGCCGTCTCGCTCTTCATTCATCTGGAAAAGTGGCCGATTGCGGGCAAATTTGCGATCTCGCGCGGCGCAAAGACGACAGCCGAGGTGGTGGTCGCGGAGCTCGCCGATGGCCGGCACCGCGGCCGGGGCGAATGCGTGCCCTATGCCCGCTACGGCGAGACCGTCGAGGCAGTGGCCGCCGCGATCCAAGCCATGCGCGAGCCGCTCGCCGGCGGGCTCGGCCGGATGGGCCTGCAGGAACGCATGCCCGCGGGCGCCGCCCGCAACGCGCTCGACTGCGCGTTCTGGGATCTGGAGGCGAAGCGCACCGGCACCCCGGTTCATGCGCTGGCCGGCCTGCCCTCTCCGCGGCCCCTGGTCACCGCCTATACCATCTCGCTCGATACCCCCGCAGCCATGGCGGCAGCCGCGGCAAAGGCCGCCGCGTACCGGCTGTTGAAAGTGAAGCTCGGCGCCGCGGGCGATCCCGAGCGCATCCGGGCG
>VAZU01000338.1 GCA_005884745.1 Alphaproteobacteria bacterium | reverse complement strand
CCCTACCAGCACGAGCCCGGCGGCGGCGAGGCCGATGCCGGCCGCCTTGCGAATCGAGAACATCCTTTGCTCCTTGTCCGCCTTGCCGGCCCGGCGCGCCAAGCATGGCTATCCCGACGCAATCCATCTACCATGCCGGGGCGCGCGTGCGATGTAAGAAATGCGTTATGTCCCCGCGCCTCGGCCGCGGCGCTCGAACTCTCAGCGGGCGAAACCGACTGGCACATCGCCGGGCTTTGGTCATATAAGGGCCGCGATCGGAACCGGCCATGAATGCGCTCGCCAACCGTGCTTTTACCAAGATGAACGGCCTCGGCAACGAGATCGTCGTGGTCGACATGCGCGCATCGCCCGCCGCGATCGCCGCGTCGGAAACTCGCGCCGCCGCCGCCGCCGTGGCGTTCGACCAGATGATGGCGCTCTACCCGCCGCGCACGCCCGAGACCGACGCCTATGTGCGCATCTACAACAACGACGGCTCGGAATCCGGCGCATGCGGCAATGGCATGCGCTGCATCGCGGCGCTCGTCTGCGCCGGGACCGGCAAGGAAGCCGTGAGCTTCGAGACCAGCGCGGGCCTTTCGATTTGCCAAAAGGCCGGTCCGGAGCTTTTCACGGTCGACATCGGAACGCCGCGGTTTCGCTGGGATGAGATTCCGCTCGGCGAGCCGTTTGCGGACACCCGCGCGATCGAACTGCAGCTCGGCCCGATCGACGCGCCGGTGCTGCATTCGCCTTGCGTGGCGAACGTCGGCAACCCGCATGCGATCTTCTGGGTCGGCGATGTTGCGGCTCACGATCTCGCGGCGATCGGGCCGCTGCTCGAGAACCACCCGGTCTTTCCCCAGCGGGCCAACATCTCGCTTGCCGCGGTCGCCTCCCGCGAGCACATTTTCGTGCGCACCTGGGAACGCGGCGCCGGCTTGACCCGGGCCTGCGGTTCGGCGGCCTGTGCGGCCGCGGTATGTGGCGCGCGCACCGGCCGAACCGGCCGCAAGGTCAGGGTGACCTTGCCGGGCGGTGATCTTAGGGTCGAATGGCGGGAGGCGGACGATCACGTGCTGATGACCGGACCGGTCGAATTCGAGTTCGCGGGCCGCTTCGATCCCGTGCTGTCCGCCGCCGGCGCTGCCTGAGGCCGATCATGACCACCGTGGATGTCGTGACCTTCGGCTGCCGGCTCAACGCCTACGAATCGCAAGTGATGCGGCGCGAAGCCGAAGCCGCGGAGCTGACCGACACCATCATCGTCAATACCTGCGCGGTAACGGGTGAAGCGGTGCGCCAGGCGCGCCAAAAAATCCGGCGGCTGCGCCGCGAGCGGCCGCATGCGCGCATCGTCGTCACTGGCTGCGCCGCCCAGATCGAGCCCGAGACTTTTTCGGCCATGGCCGAGGTCGACCGCGTGGTCGGCAATGCGGACAAGCTCGAGCAAGAATCCTGGCGCGCGACGCGGGATCATCTCGACCGCACCGCCGGCCTTTCGGTTCGGGCCGAGGAAAAGCTCGCGGTCAACGACATCCACTCCGTGAGCGAGACCGCGCTGCACCTGATCGACGGCTTCGAGGGTTTTTCGCGCGCCTTCGTGCAGGTCCAGAACGGGTGCGACCACCGCTGCACGTTCTGCATCATCCCGTTCGGACGCGGCAACTCGCGCTCGGTGCCGATGGGCGAGGTGGTGACCCAGGTGCGCCGACTCACCGAGAACGGTTATCGCGAAATCGTGCTGACCGGCGTCGACATCACGAGCTACGGCCAGAATCTTCCCGGCCGGCCGCCGCTGGGCCGGCTGGTCAAGGCGATCCTCAAGCACGTGCCGGAGCTTGAGCGGCTGCGGCTCTCGTCGGTGGATGCGGTCGAGGCCGATCCCGATCTGATCGATGCCTTTGCGCGAGAGGAGCGGCTGATGCCGCACCTGCATCTCTCGCTGCAATCGGGCGACGACCTCATCCTGAAGCGCATGAAGCGCCGCCATTCGCGCGGCGATGCGATCGCGCTGTGCGCCCAATTGCGATCGTTGCGGCCCGACATCGTGTTCGGGGCCGACATCATCGCCGGCTTCCCGACAGAGACCGAAGCGATGTTTGGGCGCTCGCTCGATCTCGTCGAGCAATGCGGGCTCGTTCACCTCCATGTATTTCCGTTCTCGCCGCGGCCCGGGACGCCGGCGGCGCGCATGCCGCAGGTCGCAATCCCCGCCGTCAAGGAGCGGGCCCGGCGCCTGCGCGAGCAGGGATTTCTCGCGCTCGCGCGGCACCTCGACGGCGAGATCGGGGCGAAGCGCCGCGTGCTGGTGGAATCCGGCGACGCCGGCCGCACCGAGCATTTTTTCACGGTCCAGCTTGCGCGCCCGGCCGAACCGGGGAGCATCGTCGAGGTCGGCATCGCCGGCCACGATGGCCGGCGCTTGCTCGCGGCGTGAGGACCAGCGCGTAGGGTGGGCAAAGGCGCGAATGCGCCGTGCCCACCTCGACCAGCCAGAATCGGGAAGCATTCGGTGGGCACGCTTGCGCCGTTTCACGGGCAAACTTTGCCCACCCTACATCCCGTCCTGCCTCACCGAACGCGGCCGAACGGGCGAAAATCGGCCTTTTTGGGAGGTATATTTTTGGCAATTATATACTTGACAACGGAGGCGGCCTAGGGCACATTGGCTCCGGATGGGGGAGCCGACCATGGCCAAAGCCGACATTCAGAACCCTGCCTTTATCGATGACCGTAAGGCGCGGGAAGCCCTTGAGGCGGTTCGCTGGCCCGACGGTCCCCTTTGCCCCCATTGCGGCAACGCCGATCAGGGAACCATCGCGAAAGGGCAAGGCAAGGCGCATCGTGCTGGCCT
>VAZU01000337.1 GCA_005884745.1 Alphaproteobacteria bacterium | reverse complement strand
CCCAGGGCATCAGTTCATCGATGTGGGATGCGGGCCAACCGTTGACGAGCTTGGTCAGGATGTCGGTCAACCAGGCTTGCGGGTTCACACCATTGAGCTTTGCCGTCTCAATGAGCGAGGCGAGGCAGGCCCAGTTTTCCGCCCCCTCATCGCTGCCGGCGAACAGTGCGTTTTTTCTTCCGAGTGCAATACCGCGGATCGAGCGCTCGACTGTGTTGGAGTCGATCTCGATGCGACCGTCGTCGAGGAAGCGGCTTAGTCCCTGCCAGTGATTGAGGCCGTAGCGGATGTCCTCTGCGATGACTGAGCTACGCGAGACGCGGGCAAGCTGCTGCTCCAGCCAGACATGGAGTTTTTCGACGAGTTCCTTGGAGCGGGCTTGCCGTGCGGCTCGCCTGGCCTCTGCGCTCTGCCCGCGGATCTCGTCCTCGATCTGATAGAGCCTGCTGATGCGCAGCAGCGCCTCGGTCGCGATTGGCGCATTGCCGCCCTTGGCGATGTCGTAGAAGCGGCGCCGGAAATGGCTCCAGCACAACGCGAGCACGAGCGGGCCGCCCTCACGCTTCGGATTGGCGAGCGCGTCATAGGCAACATAGCCATCGACCTGCAGGGTGCCGCTGAAGCCGGCGAGATGGCGCACGGCGTGCTCACCGCCGCGACCCGGCGCATAGAGATAGGCCACCGCCGGTGGGTCGGTGCCGCCCCATGGTCGATCATCGCGTGCGATGGCCCACAGGTAGCCGGTTTTGGTGCGGCCGCGCCCCGGATCGAGCACCGGACATCGCGTTTCGTCGGCGAACAGCTTGCTCGACGTCTTCAAGATCGCGACGAGCCGGTCGTAGATGGGCCTGAGCTCGAAGGCCGCGAACCCCACCCAGTGTGCCAACGTCGAGCGATTGATCTCGATCCCCTCGGTGGCCAGCATCTGCGATTGCCGGTAAAGGGGCAGGTGCCAGGCATACTTCGACACCACCACGTCGGCGACCATCGCCTCGGTCGGAAGGCCACCCTCGACCAGACGCGCCGGAGCCGGGGCCTGGATCACGCCGGCCGTCTCATCGGCGCCGATCTTCTCACATGTGCGACAGGCGTACTTGGGCCGCCGCGTCACGATCACCTTGAGCCTGGCCGGAACCTTGTCGAGCCGCTCGGATCGATCCTCGCCGATCACGTGCAAGGCGCCCCCGCAGCACGGGCAGATATTGCTCTTCGGCTCGATCACCACCTCCTCGCGCGGCAGGTGCGCAGGGAGGTGGCCGCGGTTGACTTTGCGAGCTCGTTTGCGCGACGCTGGCGTCGCGTCCGCCGTCTCCTGCGCCGCCTCGCCGGACGCGATTGCGGTCTCCAAATCCTCCAGGGCGAGGTTGAGTTGGTCCTCGCTCAGGCGCTCCGACTTGCGGCCGAACTGATTGCGCTGCAGCTGGCGCAGTGTGTGCAGCAGGCGGTCATTCTGCTCCACGAGACGTGACCGCTCGGCGGCATGCGCCGCACGCTCGGCGACGAGCATCGCCTTCAGGCGCTCGATGTTGTCGGGGAGGTCGTTGTCCGAATCCGTCATGTGCGGACATTGCGGCGCGCAGGCTGCGAGGGCACGTGTCCAATCTGTCGCGAGTCAACTTGCCACCAGGATCATTGCGTGGCTTGCGGCGCACGCACGCGTCGCATGTGAACGCGGGCCCAATCGAGCCCCTCCAACAATGCGGAGAGCTGCGCCGGCGACAACCGCATCACGCCGTCCGCGATCGCGGGCCAGCGGAACTTCGCTCCCTCCAGTCGCTTGGTGAGGAGGCACAGTCCTGTCTGATCCCAGAACAGGAGCTTCACTCTGTCGGCTCGTTTGGCGCGGAACACGTACACGACGCCGGAGAACGGATCCGACCGAAGCCCGTGTTCCACGTGGGCGGCGAGGCCGATCATGCCTTTACGGAAATCGACAGGCTTCGTCGCCACGAGCACCCGGATGCCGGTCGGCGGCACGATCACAGCAGCACCTTCAGCGCCTTCAGTACCAGCGCCAGCGTCTTGGCATCGGCCGCGCCGCGAATGCGCACGCAAGCCCCGCCGACGCTGATCTCAATCGAGCTGTCGCCTGCGCCTTCGGGCAGAGCAGCCGGCGGCGTGACGATGCTTGGCCCTGGGCCCTCAATCAAGACAGGTGCGAACGACGGAAGCGGCGATGACGGGCGAGTGGCCTCGATCAGGGCCATCGCCTCCGCGCGAAACTTCTTGCGCCAGCCGAACAGTTGCTGTGGGTTGACGTCGTGGCGCCGCGCGATCTCCGACACGTTCACGCCCGGCGCCAGGCTCTCCACAACGATGGCAATCTTGCGCGAGTCCGGCCAATCCCGCCGCCGCTCGGGCCCCGTCAGGACCTCGATCCGACGCGGACGCCGGATCTTAGTGTCATCGCTAGTGTCAAACATACGGTCAAAT
>VAZU01000336.1 GCA_005884745.1 Alphaproteobacteria bacterium | reverse complement strand
TCAGCAAGGTCCATTGCTATTGGATCCGCGAGGCGGACGTCGACGGATTCCGCGTGGACGCGGTGAAGCACATGGGCGAGCTGGCGTGCTCGGAGTTCTGCTCCAACATCCGGGAATACGCCTATGCGCTCGGCAAGCGCGGCTTCTTCCTGTTCGGGGAAGTGGCGTCGGCCGATGACGAGCTGATCGACCGCTACATCGGCCAGAACACGTCGCGACACGATGACGGCAAGACGGTGTTCTTCGGGCTCGACTCGGCGCTGGATTTCCGCCTGGCGTACGATCTGCAGTGGGTGATCAAGGGGCTCAAAGACCCGCAGGCGCTCTGCGACCGTTTGGAGGCGCAGCGCAACCGCGCCCTGACCCGCGGCGAGATCGGCCGCTATCTCGTCACCTTCGCGGACAATCACGATTCGTTCTGGCAGCGCTCCTCCGGCCGCATCGCCAATGCGACGCCGGACGCTCAGGTCATCGCCGTCGTGGGCTACCTGCTGTGCGCGCTGGGCACGCCCTGCATCTACTACGGCACCGAGCAGGGCTTCACCGGCCAGGGCGGCGATAATCAGATGCGGGAGGCGATGTTCGATACATCGACGCCCGGGCTCGACCTGCTCAACCCGGGCTGCGGCATCTACAAGGAAATCGGCACGCTGTACGTGCGCCTGCCGCTCGAGCCGCACCAGTTCGTCATTCTGGCGTGATTCTGCGCCGCCTATCGCCGCATTCCCTCCCGCGTTTGCGTGACCGGGACGGGTGCGAGGAGATTGTCGCCGACCGCTGCCCCGCCGCGCCAGGCGATCAGCAGATTGCCGACCAGGATCAGCAGCATGAACGGCAGGATGTTCCAGCCGGCCGCCGCGGTGCCGACGAGGCCGAACCGGACCGCCGCCTCCTGCAGGATCAGCGTCGCCAACGGCGAGAGCGAGGAAACCGCGAAAAAATTCTCCGACGTGATCTTCACGACCGAGGAGAACATCAGGTACTGCATCGTCGTGATGATGACGCAGCCCATGGTGAGCGCGAGGGCGATCGTCGGGAGCGCGATGAACTGCTGGGCGGGCGGCACGGCGCGGAGCGGCGGGAGTAGCCCAGTTCCCATCAGCATCGAGAGCAGAACGGTCGCGGCCAGCCCGACGATCGATGTCGCCAGCACGACGAGGCCGGTGACCCGCATCTTCTCGATCACCGTCCGGGCGCGGCGATTCCATGGATGGAACTCGGCCAACAAATTGCGCATGGACATGAAAGCGGCCGCCGCCAAGGTCACGGCGACGAACGGCGCGCTGTGGGTCGCGGGAAAGAAATAGCCGGTGATCAACAATCCGATCAGCGTGATGACCATGCCGAGCGCGCGCAGCCCCGTGATCCGCCGCCCCACCACGAGCCACGCAAGCAGAATCGTCACCAGGATCGTGACCCGCATGAACACGCTGGCGTCCGCCGGCGGAACGAACACGATCATCAGATAATAGAAGATCTCGCTCAGGATCGTGGCGGCGCCGTAGGCCCAGGTTTGCGGCGCAAAGATGATTCTGTGCGCGTTCTCGCCGGGCTTGGCGATGAGCACCAGGGAGATTCCGCCGAACAGGAAAGCCTCGAGCAGGAACGCGGCCGGATGCACGCCAAGCGCAATCCCGGCCGCATAGGTGAGGTTCAAAAACCCGATCACCCAGACGAACGCAAAGGCCTCCCACCATCCGCTCGCGGTCATGATCCCCCTGCCTCACTCATGCTTCGTCATGCCCGGCCCCGGATCAAGTCCGGGGCAGGCTCTTGTGCCGGGCATCCACGATCTTAATCCCGATTCATGGAACGCATGGATGGCCGGGACAAGCCCGGCCATGACGAATCAGAATTACTGGCACCTGGTTTGAGCCATCACGCCTGTCGGCCGGCGTCCTCGACGTGCGCCACTTCGTAGAGATGCGGGTCGATGTCCTCGGCCAGCCGCTCGAACTGACCCCACTCCTTGCGGAATTCCGGCGATCGATGCGCCGCTTGCAACAGCTCGCGGCTCTTCCATTGGACGTAGTTGACAATGCGTTTTCCATCGAGGCTGCGATGCAGCACGATGGATACGAACCCCGGCTGGCGCGCCATGAACCGGGCCCGGTCCTTCATCACCGAGAGGGCTTCGGCCTGCTTGTCCGGCTCGGGCTCGACGACCGTGATCTGCGTCACGAGCTGATTGTCGGTTCGAATTTCTGGCATGCTGCACCCCGCTTGCGCTCCCGTCGCGGCCGCATGCGGACATCGTGATCGACCGCGGGTCGGCCGGAAAACGCCGGCGCGGCTGCCGGAGTTCCGGACGCGGACGTTCGTGGCTGGCGCCCCTTCATTGGGCTTTTGCCGACACCTCGTCGTGAAACCGCCGCATGGCTGCCAGCACGGCATCGGCCGTCGGGCCGGGGAAGCTGAAGTCGACGGCCGCAACCCCCAGTGCGCGCATGGCGCGCAAATCCTCGGCGATTTCCGCGGCGCTGCCGGAAAACAGATGTTTTTCGCCGTCGTCGGCCTTGGCGGATACCTCGGTGCCGTGGCGATGGACCCGATAGGCGAGCGCGATGCGCGCAGGATCGCGTCCGGCGTCCTGGATGAGCTTGCGCAGCCGTTCGACCGCGGCGCGGTAGCGCGGCAGGGTGTTGAGCGGATGCTGCGGATTGGTGCCGATCGGGTACCAGCCGTCGCCGAGCTTCGCGGCGCGGCGCATCGCCGGCCCGCTCTCGCCGCCGATCCACAAAGCGGGATGCGGCTTCTGCACCGGCTTGGGCGCGAACAGGATGTCCGCAAACTTGACGAAGCGGCCCTCGAACCGCGGCTGCGGCTCGGTCCACAGCGCGCGGAACGCCTGCAGATATTCGTCCGTCACCCTGCCGCGCTCGGCGAAGGGCGGCGCGCCGAGTGCCTCGAATTCCTCCTCGAGCCAGCCGGCGCCGACGCCGACGATGACCCGGCCGCCGGACATCACGTCGATGGTGGACAGGATCTTTGCCGCAAGCACGGCGGGTCGATGCGGCACCACCATCACCGAGGTCAGGAACCGGATGCGCGAGGTCTTGGCGGCGAGATACGCCATGGCGGAGAGCTGCTCGTGGCGCTCGCCGCGCGACCCTTTGGGAAACTCGCCGGTCTCGGAATAAGGATAGCGCGCGTGGATATGGGTCGGCTCGACGATGTGGTCGCTGAGCGCGATGTAATCGAAGCCGATCGCCTCGCCCTCGACGGCAAGGCGGGTGAGCACGGGCGGCGACGCCAGGGCCCCGCTCAGCGGCAAATTGAACCCGATCTGCATCGCTTCCTCCGATCTCGGTCCGGCGCCGACGGGATCAGGCAGGATAGCATCGGAACGCCGCCTATCCGCAAGAGTTCAACCGGTCGCCCGACGTGCTATGATCGATGCAGTATCCGCGACCGCAGCCGCACAGGAGACCGCCATGGCCAAGGGTCAGCAGCGAAGCAACAAGGAAAAGAAGAAGCCGAAGGCAGATTGGAACAAGAAGAAGAAAGGCGGCCCTCCGCCGTCGCCGTTCGCGGTCGGGAGTTCGCCGCCCAAGCCGGCCTACAATCCATACGGCAAGAAGGGCTAGGGCGGCCCGTCCTGCATCGGATCCTCCGTCACCCCGGCGGAACTCGAGGATGCTGTCCGACCGCGAGCGGCGGTTCCTGGCCACGCGAAAGCTCGGCTATCTGGCAACCGCCGATAGCCGCGCCTTGCCCCACGTGGTGCCGGTGTGCTTCGCGATTCCCGATCGCACGCTCTACATCACCATCGATGAGAAGCCGAAACGAGCTGCCGGCGCGGCGCTCAAGCGCGTGCGGAACATCGCGCAGAATCCCAATGTCGCATTCGTCGCCGATCGCTACGACGACGACTGGACGCGGCTCGGCTGGGTCCTGCTGCGCGGACGCGCCGAGATCCTGGCCGGTGGAGCCGAGCACGATGAGGCCCAGGCGCTGCTTCGCTCCCGCTATCCGCAATTGGCTGCCATGCAAATTGCCGCCCTCGCCGTCATCGCGGTTCGCGTCGAGCGCGTGACGAGCTGGGGCAATCTGTCCGTGGACGGCGATTGCGAACCTGCATGAGCCGAAACCGTTGTTCGGATAGGCTCGATCCGCTAGACAGCAAGACCCATGTGCGGCTCGATGCTGGAGCGGCGAGGGACCTCGGCCCAAACGGACGGTAAACGCCATGCACATCGGGCTCACCATGTTTGCGACCGATTACGCGATCCAGCCGCACGACCTAGCGAGGGAAGCCGAGGCGCGCGGCCTCGAATCGCTGTGGCTGCCGGAGCACCCGAGCTGCAGAAATATTATACCGAGAGCTACGATCCGTTCGTGTCGCTCGGCGCCGCCGCGGCGGTGACCAAAACCATCAAGCTCGCAACCGGCATCTGTCTCGTCATCCAGCGCGATCCGATCCACACCGCCAAAGAGGTTTCCACCGTCGATCGGCTCTCCTCGGGCCGCTTCCTCTTCGGCGTCGGCGCCGGGTGGAACGCCGAGGAAATGGCCGATCACGGCACCGCGTTCGAGACGCGCTTCCAGCGGATGCGCGAGTGCGTCCTGGCCATGAAGGAGATCTGGACCAAGGACAAGGCAAAGTTCGCCGGCAAGTTCGTGCAATTCGACGAGATGTGGCAGTGGCCCAAGCCGGTGCACAAGCCGCACCCGCCAGTCATCATCGGCGGGGGCTTTCCACACGCCGCCAAGCGGGCGGTCGCCTATGGCGACGGGTGGATCCCGATCGGCGGCCGCCAGCTCGATCCGCTGGAAGTGCTGCCGCAGTTCCGCAAAATGGCAAAGGAGGCGGGACGCGATCCCGCGTCGCTTTCCTTCACCATTTTCGCCGGGCCGCGGGATCCGGAGGTGCTCAAGCGATACCGCGATGCGGGCGTCGATCGGGTCGTATTGATGCTGCCGCCCAAGGAGCGCGCCGCGATCTTGCCGATGCTCGACGAAAGCGCCGCCCTCATGCGGGGGCATGGACACGCCGCATAGCATCGAGGAAGAGGCGGACCGGCTGCTGGCGGGATTCGAGGCCACGCCGCTTCCGCGGCTGCTCGAAACGGCACGCGCGCTCGGCCGGGAGGGTCACGGCAACGTCATCTCTTACTCCCGCAAGGTGTTCATTCCGCTCACCCGGCTGTGTCGCGACGTGTGCGGATATTGCACGTTCGCGGTCGGCCCGCGGCAGGCGGGCGCCGCCTACCTGAGCCCCGACGAGGTGCTGGCGATCGCGCGGGCGGGACGCGAGGCCGGATGCCGCGAGGCTTTGTTCACGCTCGGCGACAAGCCCGAGCTGCGCTACCAGGCGGCGCGTTCCGCGCTCGGCCGGCTCGGCCACGCCAGCACCATCGAATATCTCATCGCCATGTGCGAGCTCGTGGTCCGCGAGACCGGGCTGCTGCCGCACGTCAATGCCGGAATTGCCACTGAAACGCAGATCGCGGCGCTGCGGCGCGTGAGCGTCTCGCAGGGCATCATGCTGGAAAACGCCTCGCCCCGGCTCGCCGAGCCGGGCGGGCCGCATTTCGGCTCCCCCGACAAGGACCCGGCGGTCCGCATTGCGATGATCGAAGCGGCCGGCCGCCAGCGTGTGCCGTTCACCAGCGGCGTCCTGATCGGCATCGGCGAGACCCGGCGCGAACGCATCCTCTCGCTGCTTGTGCTGCGCGACCTGCATGCCCGCTACGGCCATTTGCAGGAAATCATCATCCAGAATTTCCGCGCCAAGTCCGGGACCCGCATGGCCGGCGCCGCCGAGCCCTCGCTCGACGACGTGCTGTGGACGGCCGCGACCGCGCGGCTCGTGCTGGGCCCGGCGATGAACATCCAGGTGCCGCCGAATCTGAGCTTCGAGGGTTTTCCGCGGCTGGCGGCAGCCGGCATCAACGACTGGGGCGGGATCTCTCCGGTCACCGCCGATCACGTCAATCCCGAGGCGCCGTGGCCAAGCCTCGCCGCGCTGGAGCGGGCGACCGCTGCGGCCGGATACACGCTGGTGCAGCGGCTCGCCATCTATCCACAATACGCACGCGCGCCGGAACGCTGGCTCGATCGCTCGCTGGTATCGCCGGTTCTCGACGAGATCGATGCCGAGGGATTCGCGCGCGAGGATGTTTGGGTGCCGGGCGCGGTCCTCCCGCCGCCGCCCTTCACCTCTCCCCGTTGGGGAGAGGTCGGCGGCCGAAGGCCGCCGGG
>VAZU01000032.1 GCA_005884745.1 Alphaproteobacteria bacterium | reverse complement strand
CGCCCGCGCCACTCCGATCTATCAGACCACGTCGTTCGTGTTCGACGACGTCGATCACGCCGCCTCGCTGTTCGGGCTGCAGACGTTCGGCAACATCTATACCCGCATCGGCAACCCGACCAACGCGGTGCTCGAAGAGCGGGTGGCGGCGCTCGAAGGCGGCACCGCCGGGCTCGCGGTCGCCTCCGGGCATGCCGCCCAAGTCGTGGTGATGCACGTCCTGATGCGGCCCGGCGAGGAGTTCGTCGCGTCGAAGAAGCTCTACGGCGGCTCGATCAACCAGTTCAACCACGCCTTCAAGAACTTCGGCTGGAACGTGGTTTGGGCCGACCCCGACGACATCTCGAGCTTCGAGCGCGGCGTGAGCGAAAAGACCAAGGCGATCTTCATCGAATCGATCGCCAATCCGGGCGGGGTCATCACCGATATCGAGGCGGTGGCCGCGATTGCCAAGCGCGCGGGCGTGCCGCTGATCGTCGACAACACGCTGGCGACGCCCTATTTGTGCCGGCCGCTCGACCACGGCGCCGACATCATCGTGCACTCGCTGACGAAATTCCTCGGCGGGCACGGCAATTCCATCGGCGGCCTGATCGTCGACGGCGGCACCTTCAACTGGTCGCGCGGCGGCCGCTACCCGATGCTCTCCGAGCCGCGGCCGGAATATCACGGCATCGTGCTGCACGAGACCTTCGGCAATTTCGCGTTCGCCATCGCCTGCCGGGTGCTGGCGCTGCGCGACATCGGCCCGGCGCTCTCCCCGTTCAACGCGTTCCTCATCCTCACCGGGATCGAGACGTTGCCGCTGCGCATGCGGCGCCACTGCGACAATACGCAAGCGGTAGCGGAATGGCTGGCGGCGCATCCCAAGGTCGCCTGGGTGAGCTATCCGGGGCTGCCCGGCGACCGCTATCACAATCTGGCGAAGAAATACGTGCCGAACGGCGCGGGCGCCGTGCTCACCTTCGGGCTCAAGGGCGGCTACGACGCCGGCGTGAAGCTCGTCTCCAACGTGACGATGTTCTCGCACCTTGCCAACATCGGCGACACCCGTTCGCTGATCATCCATCCGGCATCGACCACGCACCGGCAGCTCAGCGATGAGCAGAAAATTCAGGCCGGCGCCGGCCCCGACGTGGTGCGGCTCTCGATCGGCATCGAGGACAAGGAAGACATCATCGTCGATCTGGAGCAGGGCTTGGAGGCTGCGTAGCCGCATACGCCGAACGTGTCATTCCGGGGCGCCGCGAAGCGGCGCACCCGGAACCCATGCACACCGGGCAAAAACCTTGGGCTCCGTGTTCATGGATCCCGGGTTCCTCGCTTTCGCTCGGCCCCGGGACGACGAGTCCGTAGTTGTCTCATATCAGATCTTCTTGAACGTCCGCGAAACATAGTCCCGGATGCGGCTGGCGCTTTCCGGCGCGAGCCAGATCTCGTCGGCCGCCGCGTCGAAGACATCGCCATATTTCTGCAGCTGGTCGAGCACCGGCTGGCGCGTCTGGCTCTTGGTCAGGGCGAACGCCGCCGGCGCGAGCGAGGCGAGCGATCGCGCGGCCTCGACCGCAGCGGCGAGCAGCGCTTCGGGATCCACGATGACGTCGACGAGGCCGCGCGTTGCGGCGGCTTCCGCCGGGTATCTGCCTCCGCCGAAGATCACCTCGCGAAAATAGGCCGGAACGGCAGTGAATCGCATGATTTCCAGCGCGATCGCCGGGTACGGCAGGCCGACCAGCAGCTCGGTGACGCCGATCCGCCCCGAGCCGCGCGCCATCAGCCGCTGGTCGGCCGCGCACGCCAGCACGCAGCCGCCGGCGATGGCATGGCCGTTGATCGCCGCGACCACGGGCTTGGGATAGAAGAACATCACGTCGAACAGCTTGCGCAGCACCGGAAGGAAGTCCCGCAGGTAGGTGCCGCCGCCTTCGAGCGCGCGAATGAGATCGACGCCTGCGGAGAAGATCCCGGCCTGTCCGGTCAGCACCACGGCCGGCGCCGAGGACGTGCCGAGCTCCTCGAGCCGGCTCGTGATGTGCCCGCAGAGCTCGATGTCCAGCGCGTTGACCTTGCCGTGGCCCATCTTGAGCACGGCGATATCGCCGTTATGACTTACCTCGAGCACGCGCGGGGCCTCGCTGATCCCGTTTCCGCGCATGGTGTCACGCTCACGGTGCCGATGGAAGCGCCGCCATTGGTACGCCCGCGCCCGCGCGCGCCGCGGTGAGCCGCTCGGCATGCACGACCGCGAGCGCCAGCACGATGATCGCCATCGCCTGGTGCAGCAGCGCCAGCGGCGGCGGCACCTGATGGAGCAGAGTGAGGACGCCGAGGCTCGCCTGCACGCCGACGCCGATTGCGAGCGCCAGCGCGCTCCCGAATGCCGGCCCGAGACCGACACTGCGCCCGACATCGGCGAGATGCAGCACGGCAAGGAGGCAGAGCGCATAAGCAGTCATGCGATGCGCGAATTGCACGGTGAGGACGTTTTCGAACCAATTGCGCCAGAACGGCTCCAGGCTGAACAGCTGCGACGCAGGCGGCACGAAGGCGCCGTCGATGAGCGGCCAGGTGTTGTAGACGAGCCCGCCGCGAAGCCCGGCGAGCAGCGCGCCGAAATACATCTGCAGCAGCACGAGGACGAGCACGACGATCGCGGTTGCGCGGACGCGCGCCGAAGCGACGATCGCCGGACCGGCGATCAGCCGCTGCGCGGTCCAAAGGCTCGCCGCGAAAATCACGCAGGCGAGGATGAGGTGCGTGGCGAGGCGATACGGCGAGACCTCGGTTCGTTCGGCAAGCCCCGAAGCGACCATCCACCAGCCGATGGCGCCCTGCGCCGCGCCGAGCGCGAAGATCAGCCACAGCCGGGAACGCAAGCCCTGCCCGATCCAGCCGCGCCACAGAAACAACAGGAACGGCAGCAGAAACACCACGCCGATCAGCCGTCCCAGCAGCCGATGCGTCCATTCCCACCAATAGATCGTCTTGAATTCCGTGAGACTCATGCCCCGGTTGAGCAGCCGGTATTGCGGGATGGCCTGGTATTTTTCGAACTCGCGTTGCCAGCCGGATGGCGAGAGCGGCGGAAGCGTTCCCGTGACCGGCTGCCATTCCACGATCGCAAGCCCGGACTCGGTCACTCGCGTCGCCCCGCCAACGAGCACCATGACAAAAATCAGTCCGGCGACGGCGAGCAGCCAGATCCGGACCATACGCAGATGCCGAGTTTCGGAAATCGGGTCCATGGAGATCGTGCGGAACCATGCGGCGGGAGCGGCGGCGAAATTAGCCAAGCTTTGCCCACCGAACAATGCGCCGCCTGTACCGCAAGCGCGGCGGATCGCCGCCGCGCCGGCGCCGCCCCATGGCTCGGCGCACCGCCTCCGCTCCGGCTTCCAGCTTCCTGGCGCGATCGGTCATTGCTCGGCTAAGCCAATGGACATGGCCGGCGCATCGAGCATAATTCACGCCAATGAGCACAGAAGCCAAGAGCGAAAAGGAAAAAATCCGACGTTTCCGTGATCGGGCGGAGGAATGCCGCGCCCATGCCGCCGAAATGAAGGACCCGGATGCTCGCGCAGGGCTTATCCAAGTTGCGGAATCCTATGAGAGAATGGCCGGCGCCATCGAGGCGAAGCTTCCCGAGGATACTCCGCCCAAGTCGTAGCGCGCAGGGCGGGCTGACCGGGCCGGGTCCCGGTCGCGCATGCGCGATGGGGTGCCGGGAAGCCCACGCGGACCGGCCCAGAGACGGCGGGCTGCGCTTGGCGTGGCCCGGCGCGCGCGCCCTTACGAATCCGGCGCTCCCGCCTCACCCATGACCTCGGTCAGCGGCGCGCGGATCGTCGCGTGGAGGCCGCCCGGATCGAAGCGCAGCTCGGCACTACCCTGCAGCTCGTACGCGACGCTGCGCTCGATGAACTTGATGCCGAAGCCCTGCTTGCTCGCGGCGCCCGCGGCAGGGCCGCCGCGCTCCTGCCATTCGAGCACGAAACTCTCGGCGTCCTTGTCACCATCCATATTCCAGCGCACCTGCACGTTTCCGCCGGTGTCGGAGAGCGCGCCGTATTTCGCCGCATTGGTCGCCAGCTCGTGAAAGATCATGCCGAATACGACCGCGGCGCGCGAGGAAACGAACAGATTGCGGCCCGAGATCAGGATCGTCTCCTTCCCTCCCTTGTACGGCTCGAGCTCCGCCAGCAGGATCTGCCGCAGGTACGCGCCGGCCCAGATGTTCTTCGCCAGCAGGTCGTGGGTGCTCGCCAGCGCGCGCAGCCGCCCCTCGAAGGCGCGATAATATTCGTCGAGCGAATCCGTGACCTTGCGGGTGCGCGAGGCGATCGACAGCACGGTTGCGAGCGCATTCTTGACCCGATGATTGAGCTCGGCGAGCAGCATCTTCTGCTGCTCGTCGGCCTGCTTGCGCCGGGTGATGTCGCGCTCGATCACCGCCGCGGCGAGCAACTTGCCGGCCTGGTTGCGGACCGGCGTCGAGGTGTAGGAGACGTGGATTCGTCGTCCGTCCTTGGTGATCCGCCCGGTCTCGAAGGCGCTGACCGGGGTCGAGCGTCGCAGGCGCTCGAGGATCTGGCGCAGCTCGTGCTCGCTTTCGGGCGGCATCGTCATGGAAAGCGGCCGGCCGACCGCCTCCTCCGCGGTAAAGCCGTAGATGCGCTCGGCTCCGGCGTTCCAGCTGGCGATGCTGCCGTCGGGCTTGAGCCCGATGATGGCGTCGGCGGAATCTGCCACGATCGCGGCCAGGTGCGCCAGCGCCTCCTCGTGGCGCTTGCGCTCCGTTATGTCCAGGAACGTGACGACCACGCCGTCGATCACGTTGGCTACGGTCCGGTACGGCAGGATGCGCATGATGTAGCTGGCACTGCCGTCGATCGTGGCTACTTCGTGCTCGACCCGGGACAGCGTGCGCAGCACGCGGGCGATGTCGCGCGGCAGATGCTCGTAGGCGAGCCGGGTCGAGATGTCGGTGACCGGCCGGCCGAGGTCGCTCTCGATCAGGCGGAAGATCTCGGTGACCGGCGAGGTGAAGCTCTTGATGCGCAGCTTGCCGTCGAGAAAGATCGTGGCGATCTCGGTGTTCTCCAGCAGGTTCTTCTGATCGCTCAGCGCGCGGTCGAGGCTCTCGACCTTGGAGTTGAGCTCGGCGTTCACCGTCTCCAATTCCTCGTTGATCGACTGCAGCTCCTCCTTGGAAGTCTCGAGCTCCTCGTTCGAGCTTTGCAGCTCCTCGGTGACGGATTGGAACTCCTCGTTCGAGGATTTCATCTCCTCGTTCGAGGTCTCGAGCTCCTCGATGGTTGCCTGCAGCCGCTCCCGGGTCGACACTAACTCTGCCTCGAGATGCTGGATGATTTCGTTCTTCTTCGAATCCGGGCGTTTGTCGCGTCGCGGTTCGGGTGTGGCCGGGGCCGCTTCCTGGAACAGCACCACGCACAGGCGCTGCTCGCTGTCGCCGGCGGGCAGCGGTTCCACCACGATGTTCATCAGCAGCGTGCCGCCATCGGCCGGAATCCGCAGGTTCTCGCGAACGATCCTCTTGCCGTTGCTCATGGCCCGGCTGATCGCGGCGCGCAGATCCGGCCGCAGGCCGGGATCGACGATATTGAACAAATTGAGGCTTGCGGCGCCGGGGCTCGGCTGCAGATATTTGCCGGTCCGCCCGGAGAAATGCAGCACTTCGTAATGTTCGTCGACGAGCACCGCCGCGGGCGCATAGGCCTCGATCACCCGCTGCGCGCGCCGGGTCGCCGCCTCCTGGGCCGTTGGCGTAGCCGGCCTGGCCTGCGGGACGTGGTCGGGCCGCGGTACCGTGAGCGACAGCTCCGGCGGAACGCGCCCGGGCTCCACGACGCGCGCTTTGAACAGGCGCGCGCGGGAATCCACCCTGGAGAACAGCTTGGGCTGCGGCGTGATGTTCTCGGCGGGCCCCAGGAACAGATATCCGCGCTGGCGCAAGCCGAAATGGAACAGCGCAAGCACCCGCTGCTGCAGGGCCGGGTCGAAATAGATCAGGAGATTGCGGCAGGAGATCAGGTCGAGCCTCGAGAACGGTGTGTCCTTGATGAGATTGTGCAGCGAGAAGATGCACATCTCGCGGATCTCCTTGGCGATGCGGTACGTGTTCACCTGCTTGGTGAAATACAGGTTCAGCTTCTCCTCCGGCAGGTCGCGCACGGCCCCCTGCGGATAGATGCCGTGGCGCGCGATATCCAGGGCGTGATTGTCGATGTCGGTGGCGAAGATCTGCACCTTGAACGGCGAATCCCGGCGCTGCATCTCCTCGCGCAGGAGGATGGCGATCGAATAGGCCTCCTCGCCGGTCGCACACCCCGGAACCCAGACGCGGATCTGGTCGTCGGCCCTTTTGCCCTCCAGCAGCTTGGGGATGACCCGGGTCTTGAGCGCGTCGAAGGCCTTGTCGTCGCGAAAGAACCGCGTGACGCCGATCAGAAGGTCCCGGAACAGCGCCTCCGGCTCGGCCGGGTCCTTGCGCAACAGCTCCAGATAATCCGATGCCGACGTGAGCTGATGAACGTGCATCCGCCGCTGGACGCGGCGAATGCAGGTGCTCTCCTTGTAGTGTGCGAAGTCGTGGCCGGTCTTCGAGCGCAGCAGCGTGGTGATCTTGGCGAGATTCTTGCGCACTTCCTCTTGGAAACCGTCGAGTTTGCGCTCCGCCTTCAGTCGGGCGAGGTGCCGCACCTGCTCGACCACGCGGGCCGGAATGTCCTCGACCGCCAAGATGAAGTCGACGCTGCCCGTCGCCGCGGCGCTGCGCGGCATGCTGTCGAAGGCCGAGGATTCCGGCGCCTGGGCGAAGGTCAGCCCGCCGGCCTCCTTGATCGCCGTGAGCCCGACCGTGCCGTCGCTGCCGCTTCCGGAAAGAATGACGCCGATGGCGTTGTCGCCTTGATCCCGGGCGAGCGACCCGAAGAAATCGTCGATGGTCATGCCCCGGCTGCGCGGGGTCATCGTATGCAGCGCGCCGTGCGCGATGCTGAGCGTCGCGTTCGGCGGGATGACATAGACGTGGTCCGCCTCCACCTGCGCGCGATCGGCGATTTCGACGACCGGCATCCGGGTGTAGGCCCGCAGCAATTCGACCATCGCGCTCTTGTGGTGGGCGTCGAGGTGCGGCACCAGCACGAACGCCATGCCGCTGTCGGCCGGCGTTTTCGAGAAGAAGCGCTGGAAGGCGTCGAGCCCGCCCGCCGAGGCACCGATACCCACGATCGGGCAAGACGCTTGCGAAAGCGGTGGCTCGCTCCCGGTGCGCGGTTTCGCGGCCTTGGTCCGTTTCGAGACCTTGACGCGTTTTGCCGCTTCGGGTCGTCGCGCCTTTGGCTTTGGGGTGCGGGCCATGAGAAACGCTGTCCGGGCGCCTGAGTCGGCCTCGATCGGCGGATTGGCTCGGCCGGCGCTCTTCTTGTTTGAGAAATTCCAGTCCGATGCCGTGAGCTTAAGGCTAGGCGTAAGCACGCACAAGCACAGGAAACCGCGCTTCTGCTCAATCGGGCGTATCAAATTCTTTATTTGAGCGGTTTGTGGGCCTTGCAAGCGGCCTTTCGCGGCACCTCGGTCAGGCTCGGATACGACCATCCGATGGTGGCTGAGCACCTTTTCCAGGGTCCACGACCTGGGGGCTCGATGGGCCGCCAAAAATCGTTGCTTTGAGGAAACTTAAATCCCGGTCGGCGGGTTAGGACAACGCGGGGAAAAGGGCCGCATATGCAAAGTTCAAGCGCAACGGGCGCGGCACCGACGGTGCTCATTGCCGAAGATGAGTTCCTGCTGGCGCTGGAGATCGAGGAGTTGCTCCGCGGCATGGGCTGCCGGGTCGTGGGACCGGCGGCCGGGGTCTCGGAGCTGCTGGCTCTGATCGAGCGGACATCGTGCGACCTTGCCTTCCTCGACGTTCACCTGCGGCATGACGAGACCGTCTATGCGGTCGTCGACCGGCTCAGGGCGCGCGGAATTCCGTTCGTGTTCATGACGGCGTATGGGGAAGAGGGCATCGATCCGCGCTACGCCGATGCCCGGGTTATTTGCAAGCCTTTCAGCGAGCATCAGATCGAAAGCTGCCTGTCCGCCGTCTTGCGGAGCAAGCCGTGGCGGGGCGAAGACGGCTTGCCCCGTCGGCACTGACCGGACAAGCTGGATCGAGAAGTTTCGACCATCGATCCTGAACCGCCGGCGCTCGGGTCGGATTTCATCACAAACGGAGGTCGAGACCGCGCATGCGGATGCGCACACGCAAGCTGATCGGAGCGGTCGCGCTCCTGGTTCTGGCGACCGGATGGGCGCTGTTCGCCATGGTCGTGGCCCAGGTCGCGCTTCCCTCGGCCGGGCACCTGCTCGCCGGCCTTTATTACGTCGTGGCCGGCTTGGGCTGGGTGCTGCCGGCGATGCCGCTGATCGCCTGGATGGTCAAGCCGGACGACGGAGGCCGCGCGGCCGAAAATCGATAGAGACGCGCAAGGCGGGACTGCGTCCCGCAGGTCATCGACGAGGCGCAACCGGGTTCGCGCCGGAAGCGAGGCGGAAGCCCTCCAGGCCATCGATCGCCGTGGCGAACTCGACAGCAAGCACAGAGGCTGTTTCAAATAGTTGAAAAGCCGGCTAGGGCGATCGGGCCGTTTTAGCCAGGCGCGCCATCAGCCGCGTGAAGGCTTCTCTTCCCGCCAAACTGGCGTTTTCTCTGGATGGGAAAAAGACGTCCGACCGCTCGATCGGTTTCCTCTTCCCGGCGCAGTAGATCTCCCATCTCCATGGCTTCGGAGGCGGCGCGCGATGCTTCACTACGACCGAATAGTCATCCAGATCGAAATTTGCGTCCATGCAAGACTATGCACCCGATAAGCGTTGAAAGCCAGTGCCGATCCCGACCGGGTTCTCGACGATTTTCCTTGCAACGAGCCGCCAAGGAGCGCAGCGTTCGACCGCTGGTTTCGGCAAGCAAATCGTTGGGCCAAAGGTCGAACAGGCCGATCGGAACAGCAAAAGCCGAATACTGGTAGACCAAACGAAAAGCTACGACGCTTCTCCGCCTGCAAGACCAAGCGCCTCGCTGAGCTAAGCCGTAGAGGACGAAGGCATGCTGAAGGTTCCAGCTTACAATTCCAAG
Source organism: Alphaproteobacteria bacterium (assembly GCA_005884745.1). Taxonomy (GTDB): domain Bacteria; phylum Pseudomonadota; class Alphaproteobacteria; order Rhizobiales; family Xanthobacteraceae; genus AP-16. The sequence goes on along the minus strand of VAZU01000032.1, from coordinate 838 downwards.
AAAGAGGCTTTTCACCACGCCAATTCCCAATGCGGGCTCGGGCTGAGGATAGCGCCGCACAATCGTGTCTCGGGAACGAGCAACAAGCCGCTCTGCAAAAACTGCAAGAAGTTGAACGATCAGGAGGCAGTGCCCCGGGGTCTGTCGTGATGGCCGCGCGCGCCCCACGATCCTAACAAGGGGGCTGCTCGATCCGCTCGCCACCGCAGTGAACCGATGCCCCCGGGGAACGGCTTCAAGTCTCGCCGATCCCCCGACCGCGCGTCGGGTTACCCGCCAAGATCCAACCTGAACGGGTTTGTACGCCGGTGCACCGGGCTCAGCGTCTGCGAAAATTGGAGCCGTGGCTGGGTGAGGCGGCGGCACGGTCGGACTTGTGACGGTAACTGATGCGTCCACGCTCCAGATCGTAGGGCGACATCTCCACGATGACCCTGTCGCCGACGCCGGTACGGATGCGAAACCTGCGCATCTTTCCGGCATTGTAGGCGAGAACCTGATGATCGTTGTCGAGGCGAACCCGGTATTTGCCATCGGGCAATACCTCGGTCACCACGCCGTCGAACTCGAGAAGCTCTTCCTTTGCCATTCGTGTCCCTTCGTTTACGCGTTTTTCGCGTGCAGCGGGCGGCAAGCGTCGAGAGCCGCCGTGTCGTCGAAAGCCCGGGCAAGCTCTGGTTGATTTACCTGGGGAGCCGCCGCATCGATCTCGGACCCTTGGTGCGTTTCGGCGTCACGATCCTCGGCTGCCAGAAGATCCAGAGGATCGATGGTCACCAGTTCGACCGAGCCCGGCCGATGAAATTCCGCCGGGAGGAAGATCATGGTCGAAACCCGG
>VAZU01000031.1 GCA_005884745.1 Alphaproteobacteria bacterium | reverse complement strand
ACGGCTGGTTGACGAGCACGGCGACGCCGCGATCGGCGGCAAGCGGCAGCAGGCGTTGCTCCGCCGCGCGGTCGTCGATCGCATAATTAAGCTGCACGAAATCCAGCGTTTCCGCGCGCATGACCGCCTCGAGCTCGCCGTAGGCGCTCGGCGTGTAATGGGTGACGCCCAGATAGCTGATGCGTCCGTCCCCCTTCCAGCCGCGCAGCGTGGCGAGGTGGGTGCGCCAGTCGAGGAGATTGTGCACCTGCATCAGCTCGATGTGGTCGGTGCGCAACAGCCGCATCGAGCGCTGCATCTGGGCGATGCCCGCGGCGCGCCCGGTCGTCCACACCTTGGTGGCGATGAACGCCTGGTCCCGATTATGTGCGGCGCTCAGGAGATCGCCGACGACCGCCTCGGCGCGTCCATACATCGGCGAGCTGTCGATGACCGAGCCGCCGGCCTCGAACAGGACGCGCAGCACCTGCGCGAGCGGCGCCCGCTCGCCGGCGCCCTCGCCGACGTCGAACCCTCGCCAGGTGCCGCAGCCGATCACCGGCAGCGCCGCTCCGCTCGAAGGAATTTTTCGCGTGTGCATCTTTTCTCCGGGAGCTTGCGCCCGCGCCGGAGCCCCGAGCGCCGCGGCGCAAAGCGCTCCGAGCGAGCCGCGCACGAAGCCCGCCCGGGTCACGCAGAACGAACCGATGGGCGGCGGTTGTCCCGGCATTGCAATCCGGTCCGAACTAGCCCGAGCCGCCGAACCGCGCGGTGCCGTCGCGCTCGATGCGCGGCAGCAGGTCGGTTTCCCAGGTCAAATATTCGCGCATCGCCGCTTCGGCGGCCCGCGGCTGCTCGTAGGGCCGCAGCCAAACGTCGATCGCCTCGTCCGCCATGCGGTCCTCTCCGGACACCAGCGGAAATCCGGCCGCCGACCAGGCGGCGTTGCCGCCGGCCAAATAGCGGACCGGATAACCGGTCGATGCGGAAAGCTCCGGCACCGCCAGGCCGGCGAGGATGCCGTCCTCCGACGTCAGCACCAGACGGCCGCGCAGCGCAACGACGGCAAGCGCCCGCGCGAGCCGCGAGCGGATCGCGAACCAAGCACCCCGGATGTGGGCGCGCCGGTACTCGCGGCTGAGCGAAAGATCGATGACGGTTGCCGCCTCGCGCTTCAGCAGCGCGTCGAGCTCCGCCGGCTTCATCTCGAGGTCCGGCCGCGGCGCGAACCCGAGCACCGGGGGCTTCGGGAAGCCGGTCTCATCGCCGCGCTCGGCGAGCACGAACACCTCGCGAAAACCCATCTGCCGGAGCCACGACGCCGTCATCAGCGCCCGCACTTCCGCGTCATCGACGAGCACGATGCGGGCGCCGAGCGTGCCGACATATTGGTCGGTCGCCTGCACGAGCTGCCCTCCCGGGGCCGAGACCGCGCCCGGAACATGCCCGGCTCGGTACTCGTCTGGATCCCGCACGTCGAACAGATAGAGCGTGCGCTCCCGATCCTGCCGCCAGTTCTGCAGCGTCGCGGCATCGATGCGCTCGACGCCGAATCGGCTCGCCACCCGGCCGGCGGCCGACCTCGCCCAGGCAAGTCCGCTCGCGGAAACATCCGTGGCGCGCCGGTTTTTCCCGCTGTCGCAGGAAAAGCCCGCGAGCTGCCAGCCCATGGTGCCGTTGCGCAGCGCCATGACCTTGTTCGGCACGCCGGCGTTGATGAGCGACTGCGCCCCGATGAGGCTGCGCGTGCGCCCGGCGCAATTGACCACGACCGTGGTTTGCGGCGAGCGCGCGATGTCGCGGACCCGCAACACGAGCTCTGCGCCCGGCACATTGATCGCGGTCGGGATCGACATCCGCGCGTATTCCCCGAGTGGCCGGCTGTCGAGCACCACGACGTCGGCGCCGCTCCGCAACAAATGCTCGAGTTCGTCGGCCGCGATGCTGGGCGTGCCGGCCGCGTGCTCGACGAATTCGCCGAACGCCTTGCTGGGGACGTTGACGCCGGAGAACAGTTCGAAGCCCGCCTCGGCCCATGCCGCGACGCCGCCGCCGAGACAGAACAGATTGGCGTAGCCGAAACGGCGCAGCAGTTCGGCCCCGCGCTCGACCAGCCCATCGGCGTCGTCGCACAGCACGATCTGCGTGCCCCGACGCGGCACCAGGCTGGCAACCAACAATTCCAGGCGGCTCAGCGGCACCGAGCGCGCCCACAACAGATGCGCTCGCGAGAAGATCCGCTCCTCGCGCAGGTCGAGGATTGCCAGCTCCTGCCCGTCGGCGAGCATCGCCTTGAGATCGCTCGGGCTCACCATCTGCATCACATCATTGCCGGCAGCGGCCGAAGCTTCCGCGCGCATCCTCATGTCGCCTGCTGCGCCGTCATCTGCGTCGCCTTCCCGGTCGCGAGATCGAACCGTCGGCGCGCGATGCGATCGAGATTGGTGCCGGTCACGCGGATGAAGCGGGCGTTGGCCGGATAGTCGATCGAGTGAATGGCGCCTTCCTGATAGATCCCGGCCTGACCCGGCAGCAGCCGGTAGCTCTTTTTCGGCTCGAGCGTGGCGCGCTCGGGATCGGCGCCGTCATCCACACGCTCCCATTCGGTCATGTCGGTGTATCGGGTGGCTTGGCCATAGATGGCCCAGGACGCGCCGTGATCATGCGGCGGGGAAGTCCGGGGCTTCGCGTTGACGTGGGCGAGGATCTGAAACCCGAGCGCGGGATCCTCGTAGAGCACGTTGAGGCCCTGCGGCGCCTCCTCGCCGCAAACGCTGCGGACGAATTCGGCGTTGGCAAGCAGGCGCTCCAAGGCGGCGCGGACCTGCTCTCGCCCGTTGGGGCCGGGATCGCTCGACAGCGCGGCCCGGCAATCCGCTATGAACGCTTCGAGGTCGTAAGCCATGACCCGCTCCTTGCTCCGGCGTTGCGAGCGCAGAACTTGACGCATCCCGGAACGGCGCGCCAGCGCGATCTTGGCCCTCGATAAGGGTCGGCGCGACGCCGTCCCGTCGCCCGACCGGTTTCTCAGCCCGTGGTTTCGTTGCAAGTCACGGCCGATGTGATGCCGATCTTCGCCGCCCTGGAGCCGGTGGTAAATATTCGATTGATATTCCAGTGACGTTCTCCGGGCGTCCCCGAAGCGTTCCTGCATTTCGGTAACGAGCAACCGGCGAACGAGACGGGAACGACAATCGGCCGGCCATGCGGCGCATGCCGAAGAACCGCGGCAAACAACCGGTGTTCAAAGGGCCCAGGCGGGTGCGGATCAGTCGCTATTCAGCGGGTCGCTTGCCGTTGGCAATGTCCCAGGCGGCGTTGATCTGTTGCAGTTTCATCGTCCGCAGCGGCCTTTCGCCAGGGGAGCCATGGTCGGGATGCCAAGCCTGGCGCAAACACAGCACGAGCTTTTCCACCACGTGCTTCGGGGTGGCGGAATTGACATTCAGCACCCGGTGAGCGTCGCTCAAGGAACGGGGCAGGAATTCGGGTTTGATCGTTTCGTCGAGCCGGACCCTCGGCCGCGGCGCATCGTAGCGATAATGCAGGCCTTTCCAGGCGGACACTGAATTTCCCTCTCGGCAGGCCGATCGCGTTGCAATTGCCGAGATGTAAATTGGAAATGCTAACGAGGCCTTTCAGCAGCTCCGCTACGAGGCACCCATGAGCCCGGAGATGGCGGAAATCGCGATCGGCGACCTCCTGCAACGCGCCCGCGAGCGGCTCGAGCAGGCCGCCCGGGTCGCCTAGGCGGCCGGGGCTTGCGCCGAGACGGGCAATTCCGCCTCGGGCGGCCGCGGCGCGGATTACCCCTGCGGCATCAATCCCGCATCAGCTTGTCGAGCGTGATCGGCAGATCGCGCACGCGCTTGCCGGTGGCATGATAGACGGCATTCGCGATCGCCGCCGCGGTGCCGACAATGCCGATTTCACCGACGCCTTTGACGCCGAGCGGATTGATCTCTTCGTCCTTCTCTTCGACGAAGATCACGTCGATCGCATGCACATCGGCGTTCACCGGCACATGATAGTCGGCGAGATTACGGGTCACGAACCGGCCGAACCTTTGGTCGGTCACGGTCTCCTCATGCAGCGCCATGCCGATGCCACCGACCACGGCGCCGAGAATCTGGCTGGCTGCGGTCTTCGGATTGAGGATGCGACCGGCCGCCACCGCGTTGACCATGCGCGTGACCCGAATGACGCCAAGCTGCTCATCGATCTTGACCTCGGCGAACACCGCCGAGTGCGTGTAATGCGAGTATTTGCTGTCGCCATTCGGCGCGGCGCTGGCTGCTTTTTCGATCCGTTCGGCTTTGCCGGCCCGCATCGCGTCTGCGACCGAGACCTCCCGGCTCTCGTCCTGCTTGTACCGGATCTTGCCTTCGGCGAATACCACATCATCGAGCTTCGCACCTGCCAACGGCGAGCCCGCCATCTTTTGCGCCAGCCCGAGCAGCTCCCGTTGCACTGCCCGGCAGGCGGCGTGAATGGCGGAGCCGACCGATGAGGTGGTGAACGATCCGCCTTCGACCGGCGCATCCGGCAGCGTGGAATCGCCAAGCTTTGCCGTCACGTTCTCGAGCGGCACTCCGAGCATCTCGGCGGCGAGCTGGGTCATCCACGTATAGGTCCCGGGGCCGATATCGGCGGTCGCGCTCGCGATCTCGACGTTGCCGTTGGCGGTCAGCACCGCCTTGGCGCTCGCCGGCACCTGCATGGCTTCCCAGATGCCGGTTGCCATGCCCCAGCCGACCAGCTCGTTGCCGTCGCGCATCGAGCGCGGCTGCGGATTGCGATCGGACCAGCCGAATTTTTCCGCGCCCTGCCGATAGCATTCGCGCAGCTGCTTGCTGCTATAGGGCCGGTCCTCGATCTGGTCCTTGTCGGAATAGTTGATCAGCCGCAGCTCGAGCGGATCGAGCTTCGCCGCGTAGGCGAGCTCATCCATGGCGCATTCGATCGCATAGGCGCCTTCTGCTCCGCCCGGCGCCCGCATGTCGCAAGGCGTGTTCTGGTCAAGCTTGACGAGGCTTTGGCCAAGCTCGACGTTTTCGCATCGATAGAGCAGGCTCGACCAGTGGACGAAATCCCGCTGGAAATCCTCGAATCGCGAGGTCATACCGACGGCGTGGTGGCGGAAAGAGACGAGGCTGCCGTCGCTGTCGGCCCCGAGCGCCAGCTCGTGGATGTTCGCGGAACGATAGCCGAGCGTGAACATCTGCTGACGGGTAAGGGTCACCCGCACCGAGCGTTTGAGCGCGCGCGCCGCCAGCACGGCGAGCAGCAACTGATATTGCGGACGCAACCCGGCCCCGAATGCGCCCCCGACATAGGGCGACAGCACGCGCACCCTGTCGCGCGGCATCTCCAACACGTCGGCGACGTAGTTCCGGCTGTTCTGAGCTCCCTGCGTCTTGTCGAAGACGGTAATCCGGTCGTCATCTTCCCACACCGCCGTCGCCGCGAAGGGCTCCATCGGATTGTGGTGCTCGACCGGCATGCGATATTGGCCGTTGACCCGCACGGCCGCCCGCTCGAACGCCTCCGCGGGATTGCCGCGCGCCGTGGACGGCGTCGGATCTTCGTCCTGCTTCGAGACCGTGGCGCGCTCGCGTTGCGCTTCGAAGTCGGTGACATGCGCCTCGTGCTCATATTCGACGCGCACCAGCGAAGCTGCAAATCGCGCGATCTCGAACTCCTCGGCGACGACCAGCGCCACCGGCTGACCGCTGAAGAGAATTCGGTCATCATAGAGCGGACGCAAGGGCGAACCGGGCGGCGCGACCTCGTCTTTATACGCCTCGTCCGACGAGGCAAGCTTGGGCCGATGCTCGTGCGTGAAAATGTCGAGCACGCCGGCGACCGCCAGCGCATCGGCGGTATGGATTGTCGTGATTCGGCCTTTGGCAATGGCGGACGAGACCACGAAACCGTGGGCGAGGCCGGGCACATCGTATTCGGCGGCGTATTTCGCCGTTCCGGTGACCTTCGCGCGTCCGTCGACGCGGGAGGTCGGCTTGCCGAGATAGCCAGCGGCGGGCATCGCGCTCTCCCGCTTACCTGATCCGCTTGTCGGCTTGCGACTGCGGGGTCCCGCGCGCCGCCTGAGCCAGTGCGCGAAGGATGCCGCGCCGCGCCAACTCGATCTTGAAGTCGTTGTGGCCGAAGCCGCGCGCCTCCCGCAGCACGGTCTCGGCCGCGCGCACGAAATTCTCCCGCGTCGCCGGCGCTCCCTCGAGCCGCGCTTCGGCTTCACGGTTGCGCCACGGCTTGTGGGCGACCCCGCCGAGCGCGAGACGCGCCTCCTTGATCGTGCCGCCTTCGATGTCGAGGCCGACCGCGATCGACACGAGGGCGAACGCATACGACAGGCGATCACGGATCTTCAGATAGGTGTAGTTCTTGGCAAAGCCTTCGGGCGGCAGTTCGATCGCCGTGATGATCTCGTCCGCCCGCAGATTGCTGTCGAGCTGCGGCGTATCGCCCGGCAGGCGATGGAACTCGGCAAACGCAATGCTGCGCTCGCCGCTCCTGCCGGTCGCCAGCACACGCGCCTCGAGGGCGGCGAGCGCGACGCACATGTCCGAGGGATGCGTGGCGATGCAATGCTCGCTCGTTCCCAGGATCGCGTGCATGCGGTTGATCCCGCCGATCGCCGAACAGCCGCTGCCCGGCTCGCGCTTATTGCAGGGCGTGGTCGTATCGTAGAAATACAGGCAGCGCGTTCGTTGCAGCAGATTGCCCCCGGTCGAGGCCATGTTGCGCAATTGCGGCGAGGCCCCGGCGAGGATCGCGCTGCCGAGCAGTGGATAGCGCGCCTCTATCTGCGGATGTTGGGCGAGATCGCTATTGGGAACCAGCGCGCCGATCCGCAAGCCGCCGTCCTGGGTCTCGTCAATCTGATCGAGCGGCAGATGCGTGATGTCGATCAGGCGCGACGGACGCGCGACATTCTCTTTCATGAGGTCGATCAGATTGGTGCCGCCGGCGACGAATTTTGCGGCCGGGTCCGACGCGATCCGGCGTACGGCGTCGGCGACGTCGCTGGCGCGCGTATATTCGAAGTTGTTCATCGTCCCGTCGCTCCGGACCTGTCCGTGGCCTTGCCGAACATCACCGCTTCGATGGCCGCCACGATGTTGGGATAGGCGCCGCAACGGCAGATATTGCCGCTCATCAGCTCGCGGATTTCATCGGCCGTCTGCACCCTGCCCTCGGCGATCAGACCCGCAGCGGAACAGATCTGGCCGGGGGTGCAATAGCCGCACTGGAAGGCGTCATGCTCGATGAAGGCCTGCTGCAACGGATGCAGCGCGTTCCCTTGTGCCAGACCTTCGATCGTCGTGACCTGCGCGCCGTCCTTCATGACCGCCAGCGTGAGGCACGAATTGATCCGCCGGCCGTCGACCAACACGGTACAGGCGCCGCATTGGCCGTGGTCGCAGCCCTTTTTGGTCCCGGTGAGGTCGAGATAGAGACGCAGCGCGTCGAGCAGCGTGGTCCACGGCGCGATGGTCAGCTTGCGCTCCACGCCGTTGACATGAAGCGTGACCGTCACCTTGGCCGGCGTCGGAATTTTTTCCAGCCCGGTGCGAGCCGCTGAGGAGGGTCGAGCCATCAGGATTCTCTCTGCAGGCGGCATCCGTCCCGTTGAAGGCCGGCCTTCGTGTGCGAAGGAGAGGTTTTTCGGATTCCGCCGTTCGGAACCTGCGTTCGGACGCCCCTCCTCGTCGACACCCCAATGAAGGGGCAAAGGGGTAGTTCCGCCGCAGTGCAAAAAAATCTAAGGGGTTCGCGTAGAAATTCGGTCGCTCGGGCGGCCGGAGAACCATCGATGAGCCCCCTCGGCGGCATTCCGGGACCAGAGCGTCACGGCCGTGCCGCTCGACTTCGGTCCCAAGCCCGTTCAGGCGGCGAGTTGGCTTCTTCGCCCGCGAGAATTAATATGCGGGAAATCAATTCGTGGAGATCGAGGGGCATGCGCCTCAGCAAAGCGGGCTATTTTGCCGATTTCGCGGTCTATCCGTCCATTGTCCTGGGGCTGCTGACCCTGACGCTGCGGCATGCGCCTTCCGTGGTCTGGATCGAATGGTCGATCGCCTGCCTTGCCGGCATCGCGGCGTGGACCTTGCTGGAATACGCCATCCATCGCGGGGTGCTGCACCGGATCCGGTTCTTTGCGGCAATGCACGAGCTGCATCATGAGGATCCGGAGGGGTTCGTGGGCACGCCGACCTGGTTGAGCCTGCCGGCGGTCTGCATCGGCGCATTGTTTCCATTGTGGTGGAAAACCGGCTTCGATTTCGCCAGCGGGGTCACCGCGGGACTGATGCTGGGCTATGTCTGGTACGTCGGCTTACATCACATGCTTCATCATTGGCGCATCCCCCCGGGCTCGTATCTCTATCACCGGAAGCATTGCCATGCGCTGCACCATCACGCGCGCCAGCCGTGCAACTTCGGCGTGACCAGTCAATTCTGGGATCGGGTGTTCGGCACTGCGCACCGGGCGCGGTGATCGGAGCGATCGTCCCCCCGCGACGCGCCGAATCGAACCGACGCGGCGGCATCGGCTGGTGCCATCAGCGTTCATTCGATCGCAATCGGCCGAACGATGGTTCGGGTCCCCAGCTACTCGATGCCGCCGGCGTTCGACTCTTGCGCCCAGTCTCCGTGTTGCGGCCCCCGAAAGGGACGATCTTGTTGTCGATGTCGTGGCCGATGTCGGCCCGGCCCAGCCATGGGATACCGGATCTCCGGCACCAGTAGCGGGCAACTTCTTCCTCGGTCATGCCGAAATCCGGCTCGTTCGGCGGAATCTTGTTACACCGGCCGAGCATGATGCCTGCGACTCGCCTGATCTGCACATTGCTGGTGATGTGGAACAGCGATCGGTCGATCCTGTACATGGCCTCCGACACCTCTTCCAGCATGAGCACGTGCCCTTCGAGGTCAGGCTGCAGCGGCGTGCCGAGCAGATGGCTCAGGATGGTCATGTTGAACGCCGCCGTCTTCTGCGCCCGCCCGACCGTCGGCTCCAGCGTCTCCGGCGCGGCATCGACCAGCCAGGCGAGCGCCCGGGCGGCCGCCGACTCCCCGCGATCCCGCAAAATATCCTCCGCCACGGGGCCGTGCGCCACGGCCTCGAACCCCGCCCGATAGAGGCCGGCGAGCAGCGTCCCGGCATCGCTGTAGCCGACATAGGCCTTTCGCCTGGCCGGTTCGTTCAACCCGCGCATGACCGCCTCCGCCACGCGGCAGGAGCCGTAGCCGCCGCGCGCGCACCAGACCGCGTCATAGCTCTCGTCGTTGGCGATTTCGAGGAAGGCCCGCGCCCGCGTCGCGTCGTCGCCGGCGAAATGCCCGTGCGAGGCGAGGCACTGCGGATGGAAGTGGATCTCCGGCGTCCGGTCCGGGTAGAGCGTTGCGACGAGGGCCTGCACTCTCGCGGCGACCTGCGAGGACATGCGCGAGCCCGGCGCGACCACGCCGATCTTGCGCTTCTTGTTCGTCATCCGACGTCCCCCGTGTCATTGCACCCGGTCGGTAACGCCCGTAGATTCCGCCGATGAATCGCTGGGGAGACTACTTTTTCTGCGGCGTAGGCGGTAGCGGCATGACCCCGCTCGCCCTGATCGTCCAAGCCAGAGGCGGGCGGGTCGAGGGTTCCGATCGCGCCCTCGATCAGGGACGCGATGCCGCGAAGTTCGATTTCCTGCGGGCGCGCGGGGTGCGGCTCCACCCGCAGGACGGCAGCGGCATCAGGCGGGCCGATCAGATCCTGGTCACCTCCGCCGCGGTCGAGGACACCGTCCCCGACGTCCAGGCCGCGCGCCGTATCGGCGCCGCCGTGACGACCCGCGCCCGACTGCTTGCCGAGCTGTTCAACGCGTCCGGTTGCGGCATCGGCGTTGCCGGGACCAGCGGCAAGTCCACCACCACCGGGATGATCGGCTGGATTCTGCACCGCGCCGGAAGGAACCCGACGATCATGAACGGCGCGGAGATGAAGAACTTCATTTCCGTCGGCTCGACGTTCGCCGCTGCCAGGATCGGCGACGGGGAGGAATTCGTTTGCGAAGTCGACGAGAGCGACGGTTCGATCGCGCTGTTTGCACCCCGCGTCGCGGTCGTGAACAACATCTCCCTCGATCACAAGCCGCTCGACGAACTGCGCACCCTCTTCCGCGGCTTCGTCTGCAAGGGGGAGACGGTGGTGCTCAACCTCGACAATACGGAGACCGCGGCGCTCGTGACCGATCTGAAGCCGGGCAA
>VAZU01000066.1:21537-27414 GCA_005884745.1 Alphaproteobacteria bacterium | reverse complement strand
GAAGCTCTGCGCAAACCACGCGGCAACGGCGGGATGGAAGATGGAGTCAAGGTTCATGGGCCGTCACTTTAGCCGAAGTGGTCGTCCCAGAACCCGCGAAGCGGGTGTCCGGGACCCATCATCACTCATTTATAGCTTTCACAATGAGTGGGCCATGGGTCCCCGCAACGGGGCACCCCGTTGCGCCTGCGCGACGGGGACCCCGCGCGGGGACGACACCGCCTAGTGTATCCCTACTCCACGTCCTCGACCGCGTCCGGCGCGTCGCCGAACGCCTTCTGCGCCAGTGCCGCCTCCATGAATGGATCGAGATTGCCGTCGAGCACGCTCATGGGATTGGGCGAGGTCACGCCGGTGCGCAGGTCCTTGACCATCTGGTAGGGCTGCAGCACGTAGGAACGGATCTGGTGGCCCCAGCCGATGTCGGTCTTGGCCGCCTGCTCGGCCGCCGCCTTCGCTTCGCGTCGCTTGAGCTCGAGCTCGTAGAGCCGCGCGCGCAGCATCTGCCAGGCCTGGGCGCGGTTGCGGTGCTGGGAGCGGTCGTTCTGGCACACCACGACGATGTTGCTCGGAATGTGGGTCAACCGGATCGCGGATTCGGTCTTGTTGACGTGCTGGCCGCCCGCGCCTCCGGCCCGCATGGTGTCGATCCGCACGTCGGATTCCTTGATGTCCACCACGATGCGGTCGTCGACCACCGGATAGACGTTCACGCTCGCGAACGAGGTATGCCGCCGCGCATTGGCGTCGAAGGGCGAAATGCGCACCAGCCGGTGCACGCCGCCTTCGGACTTGAGCCAGCCATAGGCGTTGCGGCCCTTGATGCGCACAGTCGCGGATTTCAGCCCTGCCTCCTCGCCCGGCGTCTCCTCGAGATATTCGACCTTGTAGCGATGCTGCTCGGCCCAGCGCGTATACATGCGCAACAACATCAGGGCCCAGTCCTGGCTCTCGGTTCCCCCCGCGCCGGCGTGGACCTCGAGGAAGCTGTCGTTGGCATCCGCCTCGCCGGACAACAGCGCCTCCGCCTGCCGGCGCTCGGCTTGCGCCTTCAACGCGTTGAGCGCCGCCTCGGTCTCCGTCACCACCTTGGCGTCGTGCTCGGCCTCGCCGAGCTCGATCATGGTCAGGTGGTCCTCGAGTTCCTGCTCGATGCGCGAGATCGCGCCTAAGCTTTCCTCAAGCGCGGTGCGCTCCTGCATCACCTTTTGGGCGCGGTCCTGGTCCTTCCACAGATCGGGGTCCTCGGCCTGCCGGTTGAGCTCGGCGAGCCGGGCTTTGGATCTGTCGAAGTCAAAGATGCCTCCTCAGCAGCCCGACGGACTGCTTGATGGCCTCGGTTGTGGCTTGCACTTCTGCGCGCATGGTCGAAGTTCTCGGGAATTTGCCGGACGATGCGCCGGCGAAACTATCGGGCCGCATGTAGCGACCGGACCGGCGCAAGGCAATGTCGATGGCTCAGTAAAGCCCGCCGGTCCCGGAACGGATCGCCCGGTCGGATTCCGGCGACACCCCGCCCGGATAGTCGGAGCGGATCGGCCGGCCGTCGGCATCGGTGAAGCCGACGATGGAATAGCTGTCCGGCGGAGCGGTGCCCGGCTTGAACGCCTCGATGATGACTTTTCCGCTCCCGCCGGGGCCGGGGCGCAGCCCGGTCTTCGGATCGATGCGGATCAGCTTGATGCCGGCCGGCGGCGAGAAATCCACGCCCGGCTTGTCGATCAGCGCCACCTTCAGGAAGTCCTTGACGATGGGGGCGGCAAGATGACCGCCCGTCGCGCCGCGCGCGAGATGCCGCGGCTTGTCATAGCCGATGTACACGCCGACGGCCAGGTCCGGGGTGTAGCCGATGAACCACGCATCCTTCTCGTCATTGGTGGTGCCGGTCTTGCCGGCAACCGGCTTCCCGACCTCCTGGACCACCGTCGCGGTGCCACGCTCGACCACGCCCTTGAGCATCCAGGTGACCTGGAAGGCGGTCATCGGATCGAGGACCTGCTCGCGCCGGTCGACCAGAATGGGCTCCGGTTGCTTCTTCCATTGATCGGCATCGCAGCCGCGGCATTCGCGCTCGTCGTGGCGATAGATGGTGTGGCCGTAGCGATCCTGGATGCGATCGATGAGGGTCGGCTTGATGCGCTTGCCGCCGTTGGCGAACATGGAATAGGCGGCCGTCATGCGCAGCACCGTGGTCTCGCCCGCGCCCAGCGCGAACGACAGATAGGGCGGCAGATCGTCGTAGACCCCGAAGCGTTTGGCGTATTCCGCGACCAGCGGCATGCCCACGTCCTGGGCGAGCCGGACCGTCATGACGTTGCGGGAATGCTCCAGCCCGAACCGCAGCGTCTGCGGACCGTAGTACTTGCCCTCGTAGTTCTCCGGACGCCATGCGGCCATGCCCGGGCCTTGATCGATCTCGATCGGCGCGTCCAGCACCACGGTGGAGGGCGTATAGCCGTTGTCGAGCGCGGCGGCGTAGACGAACGGCTTGAACGCCGAGCCGGGTTGGCGCAGCGCCTGGGTGGCGCGGTTGAACTGGCTCTGGTCGTAGGAGAAGCCGCCGACCAGCGCGAGCACGCGTCCGGTCCACGGGTCCATGGCCACCATGGCGCCGCTCACCTCGGGAACTTGCCGCAGGCGGTATTGGCCGGAATCCTTGCCGATCGGCTCGGCGTAGACCACGTCTCCCGGCTGGAGGATTTGGCTGACCTTCGGACCCCCCTTGGAACGCTCGGAAGCCGACTTTGCCCATTTCACGCCGTCGAGGGCGAAAATTCCGACTTGGCGCTCCCGGGAGACCGTGCCGGCAGGATCCCGCAACGGCTGCAAGCCGATGCGCGCCGCCTGGTCGGAGGTCTCCAGCACCACGGCGAGCCGCCAAGGGGCGACATCGGCGAGCGACTTGATCTCCGCGAGCTTGGCGCCCCAATCGTCGCCGATATCGATCTTGGCCAGCGGCCCGCGCCAGCCTTGCGCCTCGTCGAAGCGCACGAGACCGTCGGTCAACGCCTTGCGGGCCATCACCTGGAATTTCGGATCGAGCGTGGTCCGGATCGAGAGGCCGCCTTCGTAGAGCTTCTTCTCGCCGTATCGCTCGTAGATCTCCCGGCGGACTTCCTCGGCGAAATATTCCGCCGCGAACATGTGAGCGCCGGTCGGATGCGGCGTCACGTTCAGCGGCTCCTTCTTGGCCTTCTCGCCTTCCTGCGGCGTGATGTATTGGTCCTCGACCATGCGGTCGATGACGTAGTTGCGCCGCTCGATGGCGCGGTCGCGCTGGCGGAACGGATTGTAATTGTTCGGCCCCTTGGGCAACCCGGCAAGATACGCCGCCTCCGCGACCGTCAGCTCATGCACGGACTTGTCGAAATACAGCAGCGAGGCGGCGGCGATCCCATAAGCGCCGAGCCCGAGATAGATCTCGTTGAGGTACAGCTCGATGATCTTGTCCTTGGAATAGGCCCGCTCGATCCGCAACGCGAGCAGGATCTCCTTGATCTTGCGATTGAGGGAGACCTCGTTCGACAGCAGGAAATTCTTGGCGACCTGCTGGGTGATGGTCGAGGCGCCCTGGGGCCGGCGGTTGCTGCCGTAGTTCTGGATGTAGACCCAGCCGGCGCGAATGATGCCGCCGAAATCCAGCCCGCCATGCTCGTAGAAATTCTTGTCCTCGGCGGCCACGAACGCGTTCGTCACCAGCTTGGGCACCGCCTGGATCGGCAGGTAGAGCCGCCGCTCGCGGGCGTATTCGGCCAGCAAGGCGCCGTCGCTCGCATGGATCCGGGTCATGACCGGCGGCTCGTAATCCTGCAGCTGCGAGTAATCCGGGAGGTCCTTGGAGAAATGCCAGAACAGGCCGGCCGCCGCGGCAATGCCGACGAGGAACACGACAGTTCCCGCGGCGAACAGGAATCCGAGGAAGCGCACCAGAAGCCTCATCGCCGCCGTCCCGCCGCAACGCGAATCAGGTCCATCGCAGCCGTTCTTTCAAGACTCGACGCCGAGTATACACGGTGCCTCGCAACGCGGGGCTTGATCGTCTCGGACAATGCAACGCGTCGAGCCCGGCGTTTCGTCGCGCCGTTTTGTGGTCAAACTGAGGCTGGACCGTCACCCTAATTCGATCCGCCCGCCGGACCGGATCCCGCAAGCCGGGTGGCGAAGAACGTGGTGATCGCCTGCGCGATCGAATCGGTGGCCCGCGACCGCCAGGCGTCCGACAACAGATACTTGAGATCCTGGCTGCTGGACACGTAACCGAGCTCGATCAGCGCCGAGGGAACGTCGGGCGCCTTGAGCACGCGGAACCCGGCGGATTTCAGCGGATGCTTGTGCAGCCGCGAGGTCGCCTTGAGCTCCTTGGCGAGCGCGTGGGCAAAGTTGGCGGAGAACGCCTTGGTTTCGCGTTGCGCCAGGTCGATCAGGATATCGGCGACGTCGTTCGGCTCGGCGCTCAAGTCGACGCCGGCGATGACATCGGCGCGGTTTTCCGCCTCGGCGAGCCGGGCGGCTTCGGCGTCCGAGGCGGTCTCGGAGAGCGTGTAGATGCTGGCGCCCCGCGCTTCGGAATCCCGATGCGGCAGCGCATCGGCATGGATGGAGAGAAACAGCGCGGCCTGTCGCGACCTCGCCAGCTGCACGCGATCCGCCAGCGGCACGAAGCGGTCGTCGGTGCGCGTCATCGCCACCCGATATTTGCCGGATTTCTCCAGCTTGTCCCGAAGCTGCTGGGCGAACTCCAGCACGATGGCTTTTTCGGTATCCCCGGTCGGCGCGATGGTGCCGCTGTCGAGACCGCCGTGGCCCGGATCGAGCACGATGAGCGGCCGCGGATCGGCGTCCTTGGCGTCACGGTCGATTTTTGCCGGCGGCTGGGAACGTCCGGGCCGGTTCTCGAGCGCGATATTGCGCAAAAAGCCGTCGCGATCGATTGCAACCAGATCGAGGACGAGGCGGGCCGGCTGGCTGTCCACCGGATCGATCACGAACGCCTTTTCGACGCGGACCGGGGCCGTCGCGTCGAGCACGATGCGGGATCCGCCCGGCATGACCAGACCGAAGCGGAAAGCCTTGACGAGACCCCGTCCGGTCTCGCCGACCTTGGCCGGCAGCTGAAACATCACCTGGGGCAGGTCGAGCACGACCCGATAGGGGTCGGCCAGCGTGAAGGCCGAGACCTCGACCCGCTTGGTCAGGTCGAGCACGAAGCGGGTGCGAGCCTCGTCGCCCCCGAGCCTCGCATCGGTGGCGACCGGAAGGTCTGCCGCCAATGCCGTGCAGGCCGTAGCCGCGCCGAATCCGGCAACGAGCAGTCCGCAGAGCAGGCCGAGTGCCGAGCCTTTCCCGATGGACCGCACGGTTGCTTCACCTCCGCGCCCTAGTTACTCCAATAGGCAGCCATAGTTAATCGCCGCTTAAGCAAGCCCTACGATCCGGCACAGTGTGGCCGTTGCGTGACGTTTGGGGTTTTCCACCGTCGGCCAAGGGGCGCTCGTCCTGCATCGAGGAACCCGTTACCGCCCGGGCGGGGAGCCTTAGCTTGCCAATGCGGAACAGGGGCCGTAAGAAGGGCGCGCTGACGGTTGATCCTAGTCCGGTTTTGCCACGTTTGGGCATCGACTCGCCAGGGCCCGCTTCCGGCGCATTCCGGAAAGCCGCTGGCGGCAAGCTCCCTGCATGTGACGCTTTGGTCGAGAGCGCGGGAGCGCCGGTCGGCGCCCCTTCCAGGGACAGCCGGAACGCGCGTGGTCACGGTTGGGCCACGCGCCGGCGCCGGGGGCGCCCGGCCGCCAGCATCGAGAACTGGCGGTGGCCGCAAGCTGCCGCCCGCTACAGGTCGAAGACATGCTCGAGGCGCGAGATACGAATTCGCTTCGC
>VAZU01000066.1:0-21518 GCA_005884745.1 Alphaproteobacteria bacterium | reverse complement strand
TTCGCGCACGCATGCTCGTCGCACCGCCAGGATACGTCCCTCTTGCGGCTTGATTTCGCCCGCTCGCGCGGCACGGCGGCACTTGCCCGTCCTTGCTGCGGCCGAGACGGCTTCGACCATCCGTTCCAACCTCGTTTGGGCGCGCCGCACGTGGCGCCAGGTGCCGCGATCATCGCGGCACCGGTCCCGGTCAAGACGGCCCGCCCCAGAAAGATCGATCAATGGCCAACAAGATGCTCATCGACGCGACGCACCCGGAGGAAACTCGCGTGGTCGTCGTACGCGGCAATCGCGTGGAGGAATTCGATTTCGAGTCGGCAAACCGCCGGCAGCTGAAAGGCAACATCTATCTTGCCAAAGTAACCCGGGTCGAGCCGTCGCTCCAGGCGGCTTTCGTCGATTACGGCGGCAACCGCCACGGGTTCCTCGCGTTCAGCGAAATCCATCCGGACTATTATCAGATCCCCGTCGCCGACCGGCAGGCGCTCATCGCCGAAGAAGAACGGGCACAGCGCGCCGCGGACGCCGAGATCGACCGGCGGGCGGGCCGGTCGCGTCGGCCCGCGCGGGCGGCCGGGGCTCGGTTGGACGAAGTCAGGACTGCCCCGGCGGCACCCGAGGAGACCGAAACCGCGTCGGGCGAGCCGCGGCCGGCCGAGGAATCCGCGACCGGGCACGGTTCGGAGTCGGAGGCCGAGCCGGCGGCCGAGCCGACGCAGGCCGACGAAGGCGAGCGCGCGCCCGCCGACGAACTCGAAGCCCTCGAGGAGGCCAGCGAGCCCGCGCTCGAGATCGAGCGGGCGGTCGCAAGCGAGCAATCCGCGCCCGCGCAACCCGCCGCGGAAAGTGCCGAAGGCGGCAACGGCGGCAACGACGGCAACGGCGGGGCGCTCGACGAGATCGAGACCGAGGACGACGAGGCGGTGGAATCCGTGGGCGCGGGCGACGCGATGGAGGAAGTGCCCGAGCGCATGCCGCGCGGGCGGCGTCAATACAAGATCCAGGAGGTGATCAAGCGCCGGCAGGTCATGCTGGTGCAGGTGGTCAAGGAAGAGCGCGGCACCAAGGGTGCGGCGCTCACCACCTACCTGTCGCTCGCCGGACGCTATTCCGTGCTGATGCCGAACACCGCCCGCGGCGGCGGCATCAGCCGCAAGATCACCGACGCCCAGGACCGCAAGCGCCTCAAGGAACTCGCCCAGGATCTCGAAGTGCCGGAAGGAATGGGCGTGATCCTGCGCACCGCCGGCGCCAACCGCACCAAGGCGGAGATCAAACGCGACTTCGAGTATCTGCTGCGGCTGTGGGAAACGGTGCGGGACCTCACCCTCAAGTCGACCGCGCCCACCCTGGTCTATGAGGAAGGATCGCTGATCAAGCGCTCGATCCGGGATCTCTACAACAAGGACATCGACGAAGTCCTCGTCGCCGGCGAGGAGGCCTATCGCGAGGCCAAGGACTTCATGCGCATGCTCATGCCGAGCCATGCGAAGAACGTAAAGCCGTACAAGGACGGTCAGCCGGTCTTCACCCGCTACGGCGTGGAGAGCCAGCTCGATGCGATGTTCTCGCCCACCGTGCAGCTGCGTTCCGGGGGCTACATCGTCCTCAACCAGACCGAGGCGCTGGTCTCGATCGACGTCAACTCCGGGCGCGCCACGCGCGAGCACCACATCGAGGACACCGCGCTCAAGACCAACCTCGAGGCGTCGGAGGAGATCGCCCGACAATTGCGGCTGCGCGATCTGGCGGGCCTGATCGTCATCGACTTCATCGACATGGACGAGAAGCGCAACAACCGCGCCGTCGAGCGCCGATTGAAGGATTGCCTGAAATACGATCGCGCCCGCATTCAGGTGGGCCGCGTCTCCCATTTCGGACTGCTGGAGATGTCGCGCCAGCGCATCCGTACCAGCGTGCTCGAAAGCTCGACCGAGAAATGCCCGCATTGCGGCGGAACCGGCCATGTGCGCTCGGTCTCCTCGGTGACGCTGCAGCTGCTGCGCACGCTCGACGAGATGCTGATCAAGGCCGGCACCCACAATCTGATCGTGCGCACCCGCGCGGACGTGGCGCTCTACGTGCTCAATCACAAGCGCGCGCACCTGCGCGAGCTCGAGCAGCGCTTCCACATCGCCATCACGGTCAACGCCGACCCGAGCATCGGCGGGCAGCAGCCGTTCGTGATCGAGCGCGGCGAGCAGGTGCACAGCCTCGAAGCGGCAAAAGCCATTGCCGCGCAGCCGACCGCGGTGCCGGTGGAGGAAGAGGAGGAGGAGCTCGAAGCCGAGCCGCTTTCCGAGGACACCGTCGAGGAAGTGCAAGCTGCCGAACCCGGCGAAGCGCCCGGCCGGCGGCGGCGGCGACGCCGGCGGGGGCGACACGGCGGGGAACCGGATCTGCACCAGGTGGCGCCGGCGCAAGCCGAACCGGAAGAAGCCGAACCGGAAGAAGCCGAGCCGGAGCTCGAGGCGAGGCAGCCGGATGCCGGATTGCCGCAGACGGCGGCCGAAGCCCAGGCCGAGAGCGAGCGCCGCCGCCGACGGCGGGGTCGACGCGGCGGCCGCCGGCGGCGTGGCCGGGAGGGCGAGGCGCGGGAACCCGAAACATTCGAGCCGCAGCCGACGATCGAGCCCGAGCTCCACGTCGCGGTGGCCGATTTCGACAGGCCCCCCGGAACCGAGCCGAAGCGGGCTGCGGCAAGCGTCGAGCCGCGGCGTGCCGACGAGCCGGCACCGGAACCCTCTCCCCCGAACGAGCCGCCCGCGCAGGCCGACCAGCCGCAACGGCGCTCTACCGTGCGCGAACCGGCGCCGTTCTTCGCCGGCCAAGCGCCGGTCCAGCCGTCATCCGCACCGGCCGGCGAAACGCGAGCTCCCGAGCCGGAACCCGCAGCGCCAGGCCCGGATCGGCCGGCCGAAACCGAAAGCACCGACCGGCCCCGCCGCACCGGCTGGTGGGCGCGGCGCGTCGCCGGCAAGGGTTGACATGCGCGCGCGCAGGTTCGGCGCGGTGCGGAGAGGATGATGGAAAGCGCCTGGGTCGATCGCGACGTCGCGGCGCTGATCGACCGCTACGCCAAAGACGGTGTTCCGGCCGAGCTTGCCTTGCGCGTCTACACGACGCGCCTGCTCGGCAGCGATCCGAAGCTCGTGCTGCACGGCGGCGGCAATACCTCGGTGAAGACCCGCGTGCGCGATCTCCTCGGCGAGGATGTCGAGGTGCTCTGCGTCAAAGGCAGCGGCTGGGACATGGCCCGGATCGAGCCCGCCGGCCTGCCGGCGGTGCGCCTCGATCCGCTCAAAACATTGCGGTCACGCGAGGCTCTTTCGGACGAGGACATGGTGCGCATCCAGCGCGCCCTGCTCATCGATCCGATGGCGCCGAATCCGTCGGTCGAGACCCTGCTGCATGCCTTCCTGCCGCAGAAATTCGTCGATCACACCCATTCGACAGCGGTGCTCAGCCTCACCGATCAACCGGACGGCGCCGCGGTTTGCCGCGAAGTCTATGACGGGCGGCTTGGTGTCGTGCCCTACCTGATGCCCGGATTCCGGCTCGCCAAGAAAGCCGCGGCGATCCACGATGTCGATCCGAGCGTCGAAGGCTTGATCCTGCTCAAGCACGGGATCTTCACCTTCGGACACACCGCCCGGGAAGCTTATGAGCGCATGATCGAAATGGTGTCGCTCGCCGAAGCCAGGCTTCGCCGCGGCCGCAAGGCGGTGTTCGCCACGGCGCAATTGCCCCAACGCGCCGCCTCGGTCGCCGAGGTCGCCCCGATCGTGCGCGGCGCGTGCAGCCGCAAGGACGAGAAGATCGAAGGCGCCTACCGGCGGCCGATCCTCGAGTTCCGCACCGGCCCCGGCATTCTCAATTACGTCAACGGTGCCGATGCCGCGCGCTACGCCCGCGCCGGCGTGGTCACGCCCGATCACACCATCCGCACCAAGAATTGGCCGTTGATCGTCGCGCCCCCCGAAGCCGGCAAAGCCGGCGAATTCCAGCTGGCGATCGAGGCTGCGGTGAAGTCTTTCGTCGAGAATTACCAGGCCTATTTCGCCCGCAATAACCTCCGTTGCAATCACGACAAACGCATGCTGGACCCGATGCCCCGCGTCGTGCTGGTTCCGGGGCTCGGCTTGTTCGGCCTCGGGCGCAGCAAGAAGGACGCGCGCATCGCCGCGGATCTCGCCGAGAGCGCGGTTGCGACCATCACGGATGCGGAAGCGATCGGCCGGTTCGAGCCGATCGGTGAAGCCGAGATGTTCGATGTCGAATATTGGTCGCTCGAACAGGCCAAGCTCGGCAAGGAACCGGAACAGCCGCTGGCCGGACAAGTCGCGCTCGTCACCGGCGCCGCCGGCGCCATCGGGGACGCAACGGCGCGAGCGCTCGCCGGCGCGGGCGCCGAGATTGCCTTGCTCGACCTCGACGAGGAGCGGGTGTGCGCACTCGCCGCGGACATCGGCGGCGCCGCGCTTGCACTCCCGTGCGACGCGACGGACAGCCGTCGCGTGCGCGCGGCGTTCGATGCCGCCGTGGCGGGGTTCGGCGGGGTCGACATCGTCGTTTCCAACGCCGGCGCCGCCTGGCAGGGCCGCATCGGCGAGGTCGAGGAAGCCGTGCTGCGCCGCAGCTTCGAGCTCAATTTCTTCGCCCACCAATTCGTCGCGCAGAATGCGGTGCGGGTGATGCTGGCGCAGGGTACGGGCGGCGCGCTGCTGTTCAACGTCTCCAAGCAGGCGGTCAATCCGGGGGTGGATTTCGGGCCGTACGGATTGCCGAAAGCGGCAACCCTGTTGCTGGCACGGCAATATGCGCTGGAATACGGCAAGCATGGGATCCGCGCCAATGCGGTGAACGCCGACCGCATCCGCTCCGGCCTGCTCACGCCGGAGCTGATCGCCGCGCGTGCCGCGGCGCGGGGCTTGAGCGAACGCGAATATATGGCCGGCAATCTGCTCGGACGGCAAGTCACGGCCGAGGATGTGGCCCGGGCGTTCCTCTATCATGCGACCGCGCTAAAGACGACCGCGGACGTGACCACGGTCGACGGCGGCAACATCGCCGCGGCGCTGCGCTAGTTTGGGCTTTCGATTTTTATGATCGCGGTCGGAGAGCCGTTTCAGGAGAGATTGCAACCAAACGCGCGAGACTTGAACTCGACAAGAATGATCCCATATGCCATTTTGTACCTTAATTCTGGCAAATGGCACGAACCAATGGGCACTAAAGACTCTGGGCGCAACCCAAACAAACTAACGGCATGAAGATGCAACGCAGGTCGCGGGTCAAGGCTCCCGATGTACACGATGTAGACGTGGGCCGCAGAATTCGCGCGCAGCGGCTGGTTCGCCGCATGTCGCAGACCGAGCTCGCGAACAACCTCGGGATCACCTTTCAGCAGGTGCAGAAGTACGAGAAAGGCGTCAACCGGGTCGGCGCGGGGCGTCTGGCCCGCATCGCCGAGGTCCTCAATGTTCCCGTCGCATTCTTCTTCAGCGGCGATATTAGCCCTTCACAGTCGTCCGACAGAGCCAACACTGGCTTGAGCTTCCTGGAGACCGCCGGCGCCACGCGTCTGGTCCGCGCTTATTCGCAGATCGGCGATCCGCAGCTCCGGCGCGCGCTAGTGGGTCTGGTGGAGGCGGCAGAAGAGATCGCCGGAACCGCCATGGCTCCTGCACTGGCAGCGAGCATGAAAGGCGCTGCAGGCGCTTTGAGCTCGAGGCGTCACCCGGGTAAGACAAGAGCTTTCTTCTCCAAAGAGGCGCTGATAGAGCTCGTTCCCTTAACGAGCGCGAAGCCGGCATCGGTTTCTGCAGATGAGATTTCGGGCCGCCATTTACCCAAAGCGCCGGCAGTTCGCGCGGCGCCGAAGACGTTGGGTTCTCTCACCCGCCACGGTTATTCAGAGGAAGAAATTTATGGCCTAGTAGTGCCAAAGCGGACCTTGGCACGCCGCCAGGCTCAAAACGAGCTTCTCACGGTCGAGGAGACGGACAAGGCGCTTCGGCTCGCGCGCGTCGCTGCTCTCGCCGAGAAGGTTTTCGGAGCCGGAGAGAAGGCGCACCGCTGGCTGCGAAAGCCCAAGCAGGCACTCGATGGCGATACCCCGCTCGCGTACCTCGCCAGCGAAGCTGGCGCCCGTATTGTCGAGGAGATGCTCAATCGCATCGAGAGCGGCATGGTTGCCTAGAAGCATCTGATGCGCCTTTGGCGAATATCGAATTATTCCGATCTTTCCGGAGAGGGTGGACGGCTGGCAGAAGGTCGATGGCACGAGCGAGGCCAGCCGGTCGTATATCTTTCGGAACACCCGGCTTTGGCGCTGCTCGAGGTTCTGGTCCGTCTGGAGGTCGACGTAGAGGACATTCCGACCGAATATCGGCTACTCGCAATCGAGGTGGAGGATAGAATCTCCATTGAAGAGCTTAGCGAAGAAGATCTTGACGCAAGCAATCCCGGCTGGCGTCTCGTACCGGACATCACCCGTTCGCTTACAACCTCTTGGTTCGCGGAGAGCCGGACCGCACTATTGAGGATTCCTTCGGTGATCGTGCCGCGCGCCTCGAACTTTCTTCTCAATCCGATGCACAGCGACGCACGGCAACTTACGATCTCGTCTAACACGAAGGTTGCCTTCGACGAACGGCTGTTTCCGAGGAGACACCGTGGTCGCTGAGGGCTGTTACTCTTGAGGATGCAATGCGTTTTTATGTCAAAACGATGCTGTTTTTCGTTGCGCAGAGCTTATCTGTGGAATCTCCCACCACTCCCGGGCGCGCGCAGACCCAGGAACGATTTGTCGGAACGCTCAGCTGTGCGAAATCGATGTTCGCCAAGCCGGCGCGGCGCGAGCCGGTCACGATCGAGATCGCCGGCAATGTTGCCCGCTACCGCCACACCGTGCTCAACGAGGACGGCACGGCGGGCGTCGGAATGGAAACCGGCGAGGGAACGATCGGCAAGGACGGCAAAGTTACCCTCGTGGGTGCGTGGAAGGGCCGGGGCGGCCTCTATGCCTATGAGGCGCGCTACGCCGGGACGCTCGCTGCCAAGGGCGGCGAGCTTGCCGGCAATCAGGCCTGGACCATCCATGGGCGCAAGGACGAGCGCAGCTGCACGATGATCTTGTCGAAGCGCGGCCGCGGCTTGCTGCGTTGGCGCACGCGTGAACAGGCCGTCGAGCGCCAGAGGGAAGCTAACGCGAGGGGAACCAAATAGATGACGAAATCTCTGGTGCAGGAGCAATTCGGCGCAACGGCGGCGCATTATCTGACCAGCAAGCCGCATGCGAAAGGCAAGAGTCTGGAGCGGCTGGTCGAATTGGTGCAGCCGCAGCCGGCGTGGCGCGCGCTCGACGTCGCTACCGGCGCGGGGCACACGGCTTATGCGTTTGCGCCGCATGTCGCGCGGGTCTGGGCGACCGACATTACCGAGGAGATGCTCGCGCTGGTTCGCGACGAAATCGCCAAGCGCAAGCTCGCCAATGTGCGCGTCGCCTACGCCAAGGCGGAGGCGCTGCCGTTCGAGGATCAAAGCTTCGACCTCGTGACCTGCCGGATCGCGCCGCATCATTTCGACAGCATCGCGGGGTTCCTCGACGAGGCGCGGCGCGTGCTCAAATCCGGCGCGACGCTGGCGATCGCCGACAATATCGTGCCGCCCGGCTCGGTCGGCGATTACGTCAACGCCTTCGAGCGCTTGCGCGACCCCAGCCATCTGCGCGCCTGGACCATGGAGGAATGGCGCGCGGCACTCGCCGGCCACGGCTTTGCCGTCCGGCACGAGGAATCCGCGGCGAAATCGATCGAGTTTTCCAGCTGGGCGAGCCGCCACGACGCCAACATGCAGGCCCTGCTCAAAGCCATGCTGGTCGAGACCACGCCCGCGGTGAAGGCGTTCCTTCGGCCGGAGGAAAACGAGGGCAACCTCACGTTCCATTTGAGCGAGGGATTGTTCATCGCTCACCGTAAATAAAAGGAGCCGCATGATACCGAGTGGTCGTTCCGGCCGAGCGCGACAGCGCGAGAGCCGGAACCCATGAACACCAAATTGACGTGAGCACCAATCGGCCATTCTATCTCTACATTCTCGCGAGCCGCCGTCACGGGACACTGTACATCGGCGTCACCTGCGATTTGATTCGAAGAGTGTATGAACATCGCATCAAGGCAGTCCCGGGCTTTACGAAACAGTACCGCGTCGATCCGGGCTGCATGTCGCGATGGGCCAATTTGAAACTCTCGCCGTCACTTAAGAAGGGTCGGCGGCGGCCAAGCGCGGAGCGCGGCTCATCCGTGGGCGGTCCCCTCGCCCGGAGGCCCGGCGTCTGGCGCCAGGACGAGCTCCGCGTCGTCGACGACGTAGCGGACATAACGGTAGTCGCGGATGAAGCTGATCCGGCCGGCCGTCCACTCCAGCCACATCAGGTAGCTGGGCTTCACCGCCTGAGGATCCTCCCAGACCGCGATCACCTCCCGGCCATCGAGCCAGGCGGGGGCGAGCCTCACCGGGGCGCTGCGCGAATAGATACCGAAGAACATGCCCACGTCGGCGGCGCCGGCGCGCAGCGGGTACGTCGACTGGATCAGCCGCACGTCGTCGGCCAGCATCGCGCGCAGCGCGTCCCAGTCGCGCCGGTTGAACAGGGCGACATAACGGGCCACGGCGGGTGACGGCGGGCGCGGCGCGGGCTGGGCCGGCGCCTGGGCGTTGACGGCCTTGAGCCGGGCCCGCCCGCGGGCGAGGTGAGCCTTCACCGCGTTGACCGTCAGGTCGAGCATGGCGGCGATCTCTTCCAGGGACTGGTCGAGCACGTCCTTGAGGATCACCACGCTGCGCTGCACGGTCGGAAGCTCCACGAACCGCGACACCGCCGTCTCGAGCGCCTCCCGCCGCATCAGCACCTCCACAGGATCTGGGCTCTCCGGATCGGCGACCTCGTGGGCCGCCTCGATGGGCTCGGCCGCGCGGATCGCGCGGCTGCGCAGCAGGTCCAGCGCGCGGTTGTGGGCGATCCGGAACAGCCAGGCGCGGAGTGGCGGGTCCTCCTGCAGCTCGTCCAGGGCGACGAAAGCACGGGCGAAGGTGTCCTGCACCACATCCTCGCCCTCGATCACCGAGCCCATCAGGCGCGCACAGTAGCGGTGAAGCTCCGGCCGCAGTTCGCCGGCGAGCGCCAGGAGCTGCGCGTGGCGCGCCGTGGGCGGCGAGGATGGGCCTCCGCTCAAGCCGCCTCTCCCTCGAGGACCGTGATTCCCGTATCGCCCTTCAGGCCGAAGGCGAAGCCCGTGGCGTACTGCGGATCGTCCAGCACCGCGACCAGGTGGTCACCGAACTGGCGGGGCGGCATCGGCGCGCCGTACCGGGCCAGGAACGCCTCGGGCTCGATGCCCATCGCCCGGGCGTAGGCGCTGGACGCCTCGTCGCCGACGCCCGTGCCGCCGATTATCTGCAGAGGCACGATCGCCTGGAAGCGGATTCCCAGCCCCTTCTGCTTGGCGATCCCATTGGCGTACTTGGCCATGAACCAGAGCATGCGCTTGGCGCCGGCGTAGCCGCCCGAGAGCGGCGATCCGTTCTCGGCCGCGCCACTCGATCCCACCAGGACGCGGCTTCCCGGCTTGAGCGGCAGGTTGAGCGCTGCCTGCATCCAGTAGAGCCCGGCCTTCACGTCGGTCTCCCACGGTATGGCGAAGTCCGCCCAGCTTAGCTGATCGAGCCGCCCCATGCGTGGAGTCGCGCCGGCATTCAGCACCAGGATCTCGGGGCGGACGTCAGCGAGGATGCGGTGGGCCGCGGTCTCGTCTGTCACGTCGGCGGAGATCGTGGCGACGCCCAGCCGGGCGCGGACGGACTCGAGCGCATCGGCGTCGCGGGCGACGACCGTCACCCTGGCGTCGTCCGCGACCAGGGTCTCGACCAGTCCCAGGCCAAGGCCACGGCTTCCGCCGGTGACGACGATATTCTTATTTTTGAGGCTCATCGTTCTGCTCCAGTGTCTAGGTGTAGCTAGGACGATCGAGGCCAGGAAAAGGAGTCACATCGGTGGCATTGGTGGCATGAGTCCGGGAACCGACGAGGGCGCGATTACGATCAGGATTCCAAGTCCGACGATCGCTAGCGCCACCGGCACATCGATGGCGGCTCTCGCGGACAGGAGCTTCTGGGCAACGATGAGGACGGCCATCACGGACATCCACGTAACGCTCATGACGCCCAGCGCCACCAGCATCAGCATCAGTCCGATGCTCGAGCCCACGCAGTCTAGCCCGAACTCGAATCCGGAACGGACGTTCTCGCGGCAGCGCCGGCGGAAGAATTGCTTGAGCGGCGTGAACTCGTAGATACCTGCAGCGATCGTAATTGCGCCGGCGGCGAATGACTCATGCGGCCGATACAACGCATACACCGCGACGCCGACGAGCGTCCAGACGGCGAGGTACGACCCGATGAATAGCGGCACGGTGCGCACACGACCGCTGGCATGAGCGCGTCTCAAGACTGCCGGGGCCGCACCCGGCAGCATCATCGCCGCCATCATCGGCACCCACAGGGCGACAAAGAACGCGAACGAGCCGAGCGGGGTCGCAACGCCCATGTCCATCCCGTTCATCTGCCGGACCGCGACGACCCAGGATGCGGCGGCGAGACCGAGTGTCGCCGTCAGCACGGCTCCGGTCGCGGCGGTCCTAGTGCTCGTCATGGCGGCCGTCCATCACTTGCCGTCGTACTCGTCGTGGCGGCGCCACCAGACGCCGGTCTCGTTGCGCCCCTTGGGGGCGCGGTCGAGCCACTGGTACATGCCCCAGAGGCCGTCCAGTCCGCGCGCATAGGTGGAATAGGTGTGGTAGACGACGCCGTCCTCGAGCGCGAACGCGCTCATGCCCGGCCTCTGGCGCGTGTACGTGGCCGCGTCGGTTCCGGTCATGGCCGCGTTCGCGGCGACGGGCTGCGGGACCTGTGTCGTCGCGTCCATCGCGTGGCCGCCGCGCTCGTAGTTGTATTCGATAGCCCCCTTGCGCTGTTGCTCCTCGGTGAACGAGACGTTGAAGTCGAAGTTGAAGTCGCCGCCGCGCGAGGAGGCCCAGGGAAGTGTCCACCCCATCCGCCGCTTGTACGCCTGCAGCTTCGCGAGAGGAGCCAGCGATACCACCGAAAGCGTGACGTCGTGGTTCGCCAGGTGCACGGCGAAGCCGTCGAACCCGTCGGCGATCGTCGAGCAGGTCGCACACCCCGCCGTGTACTCGGGACCGAACATGTAGTGATAGACGAGAAGCTGCGAGCGCCCTCGGAAGAGATCTGCCAGCGAGGCGTCCCCCTCGTCGGGAACCCACGGCAACTCCTGCCGCCGCTGCGCCAGTTCGTCGCTGCGCCGCGTGAGTTCCTTCTCCTCCTTGAGCAGCTTCAGCCGGGCGGCAAGCCACTCTTCACGTGTTCCGGTCTTGTGGTCGGTCATCATTTCTCTCCTTTGGTCGGTGCGGCTTTAGTTCCAGTTTCGACGCGCGTTCGCGTAGCGGTTTATTAGGCGTTTAGGCCGCCGTCTTGACGGGCTTTGCTTCTACGAGCGCCGCATACTGGCGCTCGAGCGCCTTGGCCGCACCGCTGCGCCAGCTCTCCGCCATGGACTGCGACATGGGATCTGGGAAGATATCCTCCTCCCCTTTCTCCACTCCGTCGAAGATGGCTCGCGCAACGGACTCCGGAGAGGCCTTCGGTATGTCGAGGCCTCGGGACATATCCGTGTCCACGGGGCCGGTAAGGACGGCATGTACCCTCATGCCCCGTCCGGCCAAAAGAGCGCGCAGCGATTGTGACAAGGAGAACGCGGCCGCCTTTGAAATCGAGTAGGCCGGAATGAGCGGCAAGGCGGCAAAGGCCGTCACCGACAGAACGTTGACAATGGCTCCCCGGGAACGAGTCAGCAACGGCAGGAAAGCCTGGGTCACGCCATATGTGCCAAAGAGATTGACGGCGAGGTGCCGTTCGAGCGCGGCACGGTCGCTCAAGTCATCGTAAAGCGCCAAGCCGGCGTTATTGATGAGGATATCGAGAGATTCGACTCTCTCGACAGCTCCCTGAGTCTGCGCGGCGTTGGTCACGTCCAGGGTCAGCGGCGTGACACGCCCATCCAAGTGGGCCAAGGGCTGGCGCGTACCGGCATACACGCGCTTTGCGCCTCTCCTCAAGGCTTCCTCGACCAGCGCCTGTCCGATACCGCGATTGGCTCCGGTGACCAGAACTGCTCTGTCTGCGATTGTCATAGTGAGGCTCATCGGCCTGCTCCCGTGTTTCGTGTCTGCTCAACCTAGGACGTTCGAGGACGCGGAAAAGAGTCACCGTCTACGCGTTCATGTCCGCTTCGGGGGTCATTCGCGACTGCGTCGAGCCAGCAGCTAGTCCGGCCATGCCCGCTATGCCCCTGAAAGCGGAAGTAAAATCGGGATTGTGGCATCTGCCGCGATCGGCCCTTTGCGGCTTGATGGTGCCGCCATGCACGTGATTCAAGCTCCCAAACTGGAGTCTCGAATCATGCGGTATGGGCTGACTGACTTTGAATGGGCCGCCATCAAGCCATTCCTTCCGAACAAATCCCGTGGCGTGCCTCGTGTGGACGATCGACGTGTCCTCAATGGCATCTTCTGGGTGCTGAGATCCGGCGCACCGTGGCGCGATCTGCCGGAATGCTATGGCCCATACACCACCTGCTACAACCGTTTCGTCCGTTGGCGACGGGCCGGAGTATGGGGCGGGATTATGACCGCACTTGCTGGTGCTTATGATGAGGCCGTTCAAATGATCGACACATCCATTGTGCGGGTGCATCAGCACGGCGCCTGCATTGCTCGGAACAAAGGTCAGTCTATGGGCCGGTCACGAGGCGGCGGACTGACCGGCAAGATTCGTGCGGTGGTCGATACCAATGGATTGCCCGTCCGTGGGACTTTCAGCGGGCGAAGCGCACGATAACAGACTCGTCGTCAGACTTTTGTCCCGCCTTAGGTCGGGATCAATGCTGCTGGCTGATCGTGGATATGACGCGGACTGGATAAGAGCTTTTGTCACTGAGAGAGGTGCATGGGCCAACGTCCCGCGCAGATGCAATCGGAAGGAGTCGATCCGCTTCAGCCCGCCCTCTATCGCGCCCGAAACTTGGTCGAGCGGTTCTTTAACCAGATCACACAATGTCGGCGGATCGCAACACGCTATGACAAGCTCGCGGTAAATTACCTCGCTTTCGTCCGGCTGGCGTGGATCAGGTTATGGCTGCGCGCTAAATGAGTCAGCGCCCTAGACTAATCGAAGCATAAAACCCGGACTGGCGGGATCTATTCGAGGGAATAGCGCAATGGGCATAGGGCGGTGTGCATGGGTCCCGGCTCTCGCTCGGCAGGCTCGCTCAGCCGGGACGACGGCTCCTCGTTCCGACGCGAACAGGCGCGTTCAGCTTCGTTTCAACCAATCCCCGATCCGGCTCACGGCCTCGCGCATCTCCTCCGCCGATCCCGCGTAGCAGAAGCGCACGAAATGTTTGCCGTTGACGGGGTCGAAATCGATGCCCGGCGTTGCGGCGACGCCGGCCTCTTGCAGCATCCGGCTGGCGAAATCGAAGCTCCGCGATACGTCCGCATAGAGATAGAACGCGCCGTCGACCGGCAGGAATTTGTCGAGCCCCGCCTTGGGGAGGCCGTCCAGAAGGATGCGCCGGTTCTGCTCGTACCCGTGCTTGACCTCCTCCATTTCCGCCCGCGCGTCGAACGCCGCCTCCGCGGCGATCTGGGAGAGCGTCGGCACCGAGATCGCCAGATTCTGCTGCAATCGCTCGATCGGCCGCACCAGCGGCGGCGGAACCACCATCCAGCCTACCCGCCATCCGGTCATGCAGAAATATTTCGAGAACGAATTGATCACGACGGCGCGCTCGGAGAGCCGCGCCGCGGTTTCGGCCGCAAAGGCGTAATCGAGCCCGTGGTAGATCTCGTCCGAGATCACCCGAATTCCCTCCGCCTCCGCGGCCGCGACGAGATCGGCGAGCGCTTGCCCCGTCATCATCGTGCCGGTCGGATTGGCTGGGCTCGCGACCAGCACGCCTCGGAGCGGCGCGCGGCGATGCGCGGCGAGCAGGCTCTCGACCGTGATCGACCAGCGGGTATCTTCGGAAATCTCGATCGGCACCGGCTCGCAGCCGAGCACGGTCAGGATGTGGCGATAAGGCGGGTAGCCGGGCCGCGCCATGGCCACCCGTTCGCCAGGCTCGAACAGGGCAAGGAACGCCAGGAGGAATCCCGCGGACGATCCGGTGGTGACCACGACCCGGGCGGGATCGAGGTTGAGGCCGTAAGACTCGGCATAATGGCGGGCGATGCGGGCACGCAACGAGGGAATGCCCAGCGCCTCGGTATAGGCGATCCGCGCAGTCTCGAGTGCGGCGCGCGTCACCGCAATGGCGCTCGACGGCGCCGGCGCCGCCGGCTGGCCGACTTCCATGTGCACGACGCGCCGTCCCCGGGCCTCGAGCCGGGCCGCCGCCGCCATCACGTCCATGACCATGAACGGCGCCACATCGCTGCGGGCCGAGGCCGTGATCAGCCGTTTCGCCGCATCGAGCATGATCGCGATCGATCCGATGTCATCCTTGCCGTATCGCCTCGGTATTGCCGCATTCCGCAGGCTTTTCCGAGCATTCCCAAGTGGTGATCGTCGCCTCGTTGACCCTATCCCGGCGTCTTTCTAGCTTGCGCCGGAATTGCTCAGGAATCCGATCCTGTCATGACGAACGGCCGAGGGCTTAACAGGGAGCGGCGCGGGACGCCAGCCTCGCGCGCCATCGCGCTCATCACCGCGGCCGCAATGGTCGCTTCCGTCGCCCCGGCAAGCTCGCAAAATCCGGAAAAGGGCCTGCCGATCATCCGCGATGCGGAGATCGAGCAGCTGCTGCGCGATTATACCCAGCCCATCCTGCGCGTTGCCGGGCTGACGCAGCAGAACATCCGGGTCGTCATCATCAATGACCGCGCCTTCAACGCCTTCGTGGCCGACGGCAGGCGCATCTTCGTCAACGTCGGCGCACTGATGGAGGCAAAGACCCCGAACGAGATCATCGGGGTGTTCGCCCACGAAACCGGCCACATCGCCGGCGGGCACCTGGCGCGCATGCGCGAGGAAATCGCGCGGGTGGAGACTTCGGCCATCATCGCCATGCTGCTCGGCGTCGGCGCCATGGTCGCCGGCGCGCGCGCCGGTGCCGGTTCCGGCATCGGTCAGGTCGGGGCCGCGGCGCTTTCCGCGCCGCAATCGATCGCGATGCGATCGCTGCTCTCCTATGTGCGCGCCCAGGAGGAGCAGGCGGACCGCGCCGGGGTGAAATTCCTGACCGCCACCGGCCAGTCGGCCAAGGGCATGTACGACACCTTCAAGCGGCTCGCCGACCAGATGCTGGTCAGTTCGCGTTACATCGATCCCTATTTGCAGTCGCACCCACTGCCGAAGGAACGCGTGGCCGCGCTCGAGGGGGTGGCGAGGACGAGCCCGTATTGGGACAAGAAGGACCCGCCGGAGCTGCAGCTGCGCCACGACATGATGCGGGCCAAGCTGTCGGGCTTCATCGAGCGGCCGGACACGGTGCTGCGCCGCTACCCGATGAGCGATACCAGCCTTGCCGCCCGCTACGCTCGCGCCATCGTCGCCTACAGGCACTCCGACCTGCATTCCGCCCTCGTCCAGATCGAGGCCCTCGTCCAGGCCCAGCCGAACAATCCGTATTTCCTCGAGCTCAAGGGACAGGCGCTGATGGAAAACGGCCGACCTGCCGAGGCGATCGCGCCGCTGCGCCGGGCCACGGCGCTCGCGCCCAGCGCCACCTTGATCGAGATTCTGCTCGCCCAGGCGCTGGTCGCCACCAACGAGCCGAAGAACGCCGCCGAAGCCATCCCGCTGCTGCGCGTCGCGGTGACCCGCGAACCCGATATGCCCGACGGCTATAGTCAACTGGCCATGGCCTACGGCCAGAAGGGAGATCTCGCCGAAGCGGATCTTGCCGCGGCCCAGGCGGCGTTTGCGCGCGGCGAGTTCAAGACCGCGCGCGATCTCGCGGCCCGGGCCAAGACCCGGTTTCCCACCGGATCTCCCGGTTGGGTCCGGGCCGACGATATCGTAACCTACAAGCCGCCGGCGCGAGCCAGCCGCAACTGAAAGGAAGCTTTCGATGCAACGCTTGCTCCGTCCACTCCTGATCGCAGTCGCGGCAATTGTGCTGGCGATCGCCGCGCCTCCGGCGCGCGCCCAATCGTTCTCCGATACCCAGCGCGGCGAGATCGAACGCGTCGTCAAGGACTATCTCGTCGCCCATCCCGAGGTGCTTCAGGAAGTCCTCAGCGAGCTCGAAAAGCGCCAGAGCGACGCCGATGCAGCCAAGCACCGGGACGGCGTCAAGCAATACAGTCAGGCGCTGTTCTACTCGCCGCGCCAAGTCACGATCGGAAATCGCCAGGGCGACGTGACGCTGGTCGAGTTCTTCGATTACAACTGCGGCTATTGCAAACGGGCGCTGGCCGACATGCTCAACCTGATGAAGGAGGATGCGAAGCTTCGCGTCGTGCTCAAGGAATTTCCGGTGTTGGGACCGGGCTCGGTGGAGGCGGCGCAGGTCGCGGTCGCAGTGCGCATGCAGGACCCGACCGGGAAAAAGTACCTCGAGTTCCATCAGAAGCTGCTCGGCGGCCGGGGTCCGGCCGACCGGGCCCACGCGCTCGCCGTCGCCAAAGACATCGGCCTCGACATGGCGCGCATCGAAAAGGATATGGCCGGCGACGAGGCCAAGGCCACGCTCGAGGAGAACATGCACATCGCCGAGGCACTGGGGCTCAACGGCACTCCGAGCTACGTCATCGGCACCGAGGTCGTCGTCGGCGCGGTCGGCTTGGCGGCACTCAGGGAAAAGGTCGGCACCGCGCGACAATAGCCGCGGTTGCCTAACGACCCGGGAGCCGGAGCGGCGGCGACCATCTCTCCTCAAGAAGCTCGTAGCCAAGGCACGTCATGGCCGACACCATCTATGTCCTCAATGGCCCGAACCTCAACCTGCTCGGCACCCGCCAGCCGGAAACCTACGGCCATACGACGTTGGCCGACGTGGAACAGCTGTGCCGCGAGGCGGGCAAGCGCTTCGCGCTTGCGGTCGAGTTCCGGCAATCCAACCACGAAGGCGCGATCGTCGACTGGATTCAGGAGGCGGCTCGCGACAAGGCGCTGGGGATCGTGATCAATCCCGCCGGCTACACCACGACCTCGGTGGCGATTCTCGACGCGATTCTGGCCGTGAAGATCCCGGTCATCGAGGTGCACATCAGCAATATCCACGCACGCGAGAGCTTCCGCCAGCACTCCTACGTCTCGCGCGCGGCGCGCGCCGTGATCTGCGGCTTCGGCATCGAGGGTTACGCGCTGGCGATCGTCGGGCTTGCCGCCATGGTCGGCGCGACCGCCAAGAGCTGACCGCGCCATGCAGCTTCCGAACTGGGCGAGCGCGATTGCTCATTGCAGCGACGGCATCAGAAGCTGCTCGAGGAAACCGGTCTCGACGAGATCGAGATCGAGCAGAACGGCATGCGGGTGCGGGTGGCGCGGCACTCGCCCGTCATGCACCTTTCGACCGGACCGGATTCGGCCGCCCCGCCTGCCGCCGTGACGGTGCCGACGCCGGTACCGATGCCGGTCCCCGCGCCCGCAGATCCGGCCAAGCACCCCGGCGCCGTGACCTCGCCGATGGTCGGAACCGCCTACCGGGCCGCGGAACCCGGGGCGAAGCCGTTCGTCGACGTCGGCACCCAAGTCAAGATCGGCGATACCCTGCTGATCGTCGAGGCGATGAAGACCATGAATCAGATTCCGGCGCCAAAAGCCGGAACGGTCATGCAGATTCTGTTCGAAGATGGCCAGCCGGTCGAATACGGCCAGCCGCTGATGATCATCGAATGAGCGGCCGCCAGCCCGCGTCCGGGCAACGCTAACATCGCTGCGAGATCATGTTCGATAAGATCCTCATCGCCAACCGCGGCGAGATCGCGCTCAGGGTTCTGCGCGCCTGCAAGGAGCTCGGCATCGCCACCGTGGCGGTGCATTCGACCGCCGACGACGACGCCATGCACGTGCGGCTCGCCGACGAGAGCGTCTGCATCGGTCCGCCGCCGGCCAAGGATTCCTACCTGAACATTCCCGCGCTGCTCGCCGCCTGCGAGATC
Organism: Alphaproteobacteria bacterium; assembly: GCA_005884745.1. Taxonomy (GTDB): domain Bacteria; phylum Pseudomonadota; class Alphaproteobacteria; order Rhizobiales; family Xanthobacteraceae; genus AP-16. The sequence goes on along the minus strand of VAZU01000066.1, from coordinate 3,270 downwards.
ACCGGCGCGGATGCGGTGCACCCGGGCTACGGCTTTTTGTCCGAGAACGCCCGGTTCGCCGAGATTCTCGCCGAGCACAATGTGCATTTCATCGGGCCCAAGCCCGAGCACATCCGGCTGATGGGCGACAAGATCGAGGCCAAGCGCACCGCCAAACGGCTCGGGCTTGCGGTGGTGCCGGGCTCGGAAGCGGCCGTCGCTTCCGAGGAGGAGGCCTCCAGGCTGGCGGCGGACTTCGGGTTTCCGCTGCTGATCAAGGCGGCGGCCGGCGGCGGCGGGCGGGGCATGAAGGTGGCGCGCTCGCAACCGGAACTGGCTTCGGCCTTGGCGACCGCGCGCGCCGAAGCCAAGGCGGCGTTCGGCTACGACGCGCTCTATCTCGAGAAATATCTGGAGGCGCCGCGTCATATCGAGATCCAGGTGCTCGGCGACGGCAACGGCCGCGCCATTCATCTGGGCGAGCGCGATTGCTCATTGCAGCGACGGCATCAGAAGCTGCTCGAGGAAGGCCCCTCGCCGGCGCTCAATGCGGGGGAGCGCGACGACATCGGCGAGAAAGTCGCGGATGCGATGCGGTCGCTGCATTATCTCGGCGCCGGCACCGTCGAGTTCCTGCACCAGGACGGGCAGTTCTATTTCATCGAAATGAATACCCGGATTCAGGTCGAGCATCCCGTAACCGAGATGATCACCGACATCGACCTCGTTCTCGAGCAGATCCGGGTTGCGGCGGGCGCCGAGCTCTTGCTCGAGCAGAAGGACGTGCGCTTTCACGGCCACGCGATCGAGTGCCGCATCAATGCCGAGAACCCGGTCTCGTTCCGGCCTTCGCCGGGCAGGATCCTGCACTATCATACGCCCGGGGGGCTCGGCATCAGGGTGGATTCCGCGGCTTATCAGGGCTACGAGATCCCACCCTATTACGACTCGCTGGTCGGCAAGCTGATCGTGCACGGCAAGACCCGGACCGAGTGCCTGATGCGACTCAAGCGCGCGCTCGACGAGTTCGTCATCGACGGCATCGACACCACCTTGCCGTTGTTCCGCGCGCTGGTGCGCGAGCAGGACATCGTCGACGGCGATTATCATATCCACTGGCTGCAAGATTTTCTCGCGCGCGCCGTGCTGGAGGAGTGAGGGGACAGGCCCCGCAGGGGGTCGTGCGCGGCGCGCCCCACATTGGCGGGTTTCGCTCGCGCTCGGCCCATCCTACAATTCGATTCCATGGCCAACCGTCAGGGCTCGCAGGTCGAGATCACGCCCGAGGTGCTGCTCAAGGCCTATGCCTGCGGCATCTTTCCGATGGCCGAGAGCGCCGAGGACCCGGCGCTCTATTGGATCGAGCCGGAGCGCCGGGGCATCCTGCCGATCGAGCGCTTCCACGTGCCGGCGCGGCTCATCCGCACCGTGCGCGCCGACCGCTTTCGCGTCGTGTGCGACCGGGACTTCGACTCGGTGATCGACGGCTGTGCCGAGCCCAAGCCCGGACGCGCCCGGACCTGGATCAACGCCCGCATCCGCAAGCTCTATCGCGCCCTGTTCGAGCGCGGGCATTGCCACACCGTCGAGGTCTACGATGGCGAAGCGCTGGTCGGCGGTCTCTATGGGGTCAGCCTCGCCGGCGCCTTCTTCGGCGAGAGCATGTTCCACCGCGCGCGCGACGCCTCGAAGATCGCGCTGGTCCACCTCGTCGCCCGGCTGCGGGCGGGCGGTTTTGTCCTGCTCGACACCCAGTTCGTCACCGATCATCTGGAGATGTTCGGCGCGGTCGAGCTGTCCCGGCGCCAGTATCACCGGCTGCTCGAACAAGCGCTCACCGGCGAAGGACGCTTCGACGCACTGGCGCCGCAGCGGCCGATCTCCGGGCGCGAAGCGCTCCTGCGCGCGACGGGCAACGGCTGAGGTATCGATTTCAGGCGCCTCTCGCGCATGCCGCGCCGCCTATGAAACATTGAGAGGCGTACGTCTTCGATCGGCGCGTGCTACCGCTTTTGCGCCGGGGGGCTCGGCGTCACAGCGGCAGCAGCAGGCGCGGGCGATGGCGTCGCCAGCGCCGCCACGCCGTCCTTTTTGCAGTCGACGAGCCACACATCGTAGATCGGATGCTCGACCCCGTGGAGCCCGGGGCTCGCGGCAAACATCCAGCCGCTGAAGATGCGCTTGGTCTCGCCTTGCAGCGTGATCTCATCGACCTCGACGAAGCCGTCGGTATTGGGCGTTTCGGTCGGCGGGCGCGTGTAGCAGACCCGCGGCGTAACCTGCAGGGCGCCGAATTGCACCGTTTCGTTGACAGCGACGTCGAACGTGATGATGCGGCCGGTGATCTTGTCGAGGCCGGAGAATACCGCGGTGGGGTTGGGGATTTTCTCGACGGGAAGCGCCGTGATCACTTCGTCGCCCGGCTGCGGCGCGGCAGTGCCGGGCTGCGGGGTGCCGCGCGCCGGCGGCTGGCGCTGGCCCGGCGGCATGCCGGGTAGCGGCTGCCCCGGTCGTTGCGACGCGCCCTGCTGGCTCGGCTCGGTTCCCGGCGGCGGGGGCAGCGGCTGCGATTGTATCGCGCCCTGCGGCGGCCCAGTCCCGCGGGAATTGCCCGGCGGCGGCGGGGGCGCCGGATAGTTCTGGCGTCCCGGCACGCTGGCAGGCGGACGCGGCGAATCGCCGAAAATCGTGCCGAATTGCGCCGCAGCCGGCGCAACATTCAGCACGCCGACGCAAGCGAGAGCTGCGAGAAATCTTGGTCCAGCCATCGGCGCCCGGAGCCGCACGCGCGATTTTTTGCGGCGGAATCGGGCTGGTTAACACGCGGATTGCGGCGGCGAAAGGGCGCACGCAAGGGGGCCGTCGTCCCGGCCGAGCGAGCTTAGCGAGCGAGAGCCGGGACCTATGCACGCCGCGCTATGCCCATTGAGCCACGGCCTCGAATAGATCTCGCCAATCCGGATTTTCTGCTTCAATCAGCGCGATTTTCCAATCTCGACGCCATTTCTTGACTTGCTTTTCCCGCGTAATAGCGGAGGTCGCGTCATCGAAAATCTCGAAATAGACAAGCCTATCAACGCGATATCGTTTCGTAAAACCCGGAACCGCCTTGATCCGGTGTTCATAAACCCTTCGAATCAAATCGCTGATGACCCCGATGTACAGTGTCCCATGGCGGCGGCTCGCGAGAATATAGAGATAGAATTGGCGGTTCGCGCTCACGCCTGCCCAGTGTTCATAGGTTCCGGCTCTCGCGCTTTCGCGCTCGGCCGGAATGACGAAATCTAGTAA
>VAZU01000340.1 GCA_005884745.1 Alphaproteobacteria bacterium | reverse complement strand
TGGCCAACGTGAGCCTGCTCGACGCCCGGACCCTGGGCGTATCTCCGTGGGAGAAAAAGATGCTCGGAGTGATCGAAAAGGCGATCCGTGAATCCGATCTCGGCCTGAATCCCGCCACCCAGGGCGACGTGGTCCGAGTGCCGATGCCCTCGCTCACCGAGGAACGCCGCCGCGAGCTGATCAAGGTGATCAAGCACGAAGCCGAAAACGCCAAGGTCGCGGTGCGCAATCTGCGCCGCGACGCCAATCATGCGCTCAAGGAACTGCTCAAGAGCAAGGCCGTGTCGGAAGACGAGGAGCGGCGCGCCCAGGAGGATATCCAGAAAATCACCGACAAGCACATCGCCGACATCGACAAGATGGTCGCCGGCAAAGAAGCCGAGCTGATGGCGATCTGATCCCCCGTCTCGAAGAACCTGCCGATGAAATCATTCTCCAGCTCCACCCGCGAGATCCCGACCGCGGGCGAAATTCCCAGGCACATCGCCGTCATCATGGACGGCAACGGACGCTGGGCCAAGAAGCGCTATCTGCCGCGCGTGGCCGGCCACAAGCAGGGCGTCGAGACGGTGCGCCGGGTCACGCGCGCATGCGGCGAGCGCGGCGTCGAATACCTGACCCTGTTTGCGTTCAGCTCGGAGAACTGGCGCCGGCCGGCCCAGGAGGTCTCGACGCTCAAGCAGCTGTTCATGGCGGCCCTGGAGCAGGAGGCCGAGCGGCTGCACCGGAACAAGGTGCGCCTGAAGATCATCGGCGATATCGCGCCGTTCGGGGCGCGGGTGGTCGAGCTCGCGCGCTGCGCCCAGGACCTGACCTCCGCCAATTCGGGGCTTACGCTTACCATTGCCGCCAACTACGGAGGGCGGTGGGACCTGATGCAGGCCCTGGCGAAGCTGGTGCGCAGCGGACCGATGCCCGAGGGCGGCTTTACCGAGGAGCAAGTGGCTTCGCAGCTCGCACTCAACTACGCGCCCGAGCCCGACTTGTTCATACGCACCGGCGGCGAGCAGCGCATCAGCAATTTCCTCCTTTGGCAGCTCGCCTATACGGAGCTGTACTTCACCCCGACGCTGTGGCCGGACTTCGACGCCGCGCAGCTCGACGCGGCGATCGCCTGGTATCGCGAGCGCGAGCGCCGCTTCGGGCGGACCAGCGAGCAGCTGGAAAAAGCCAAGCGCGACGCGAACGGCCGGCGGAGGACCGCGTAAGGCTTCCTGCTCTCGCGGGGAGGCGAGCGCGGGCCATCATGCTGAAAACCCGCGTGCTGACGGCCGCGGTCTTGCTGGCGGTGCTTCTGTCGGCGCTGTTCCTGCTGCCCGGGAACGGGTGGATCGCATTCTGCGCTTTGCTTCTCGGCATCGCCGCCTGGGAATGGGGCGCATTGGCGGGGCTCGCCGCGGCCGGTCGCTCGATTTACACGGCATTCGTGATCGGGCTTTTCGTCTTGCCGGAGGTCCTCGAGGTTTCCCGGGCCGATGGCTTGTACGCGCCGATCTGGATTTACTGCGCGGCCGCGCTTTTCTGGATCATCCTCGTTCCGCTGTGGATGTGGCGACGCCCGCGGATGGATGGCCGGGCCTTGTTGCTCACAGCGGGAGCCATCGCGTTGGTGCCGGCTTTTGCCGCTGCGGTCGATCTGCGGAGCGTCCGTCCGTCCCTCTTGGTCGCCGTCCTGGCAACGGTCTGGATTTCCGACTCGGCTGCCTATCTCGTCGGCCGGCGCTTCGGCAAACGCAAGCTCGCCCCGGTCATCAGCCCGGGAAAGACCTGGGAAGGCGTCGCCGGAGCGCTGGCAGCGGTCGCGCTCTACGCGCTTGCCTGGGCAAGCTTGAGCAGCCCGGCCGGCCTGTCTCTCGGGCCCGGCCGGGCGCAGTTGGGGCCGGTGTGGATCCTCCCGGTCCTGCTCGGGCTCGCCGTCGCCGGAATGATTGGCGATCTGCTCGAATCTCTGATAAATCGCCAGGCGGGAGTCAAGGACAGCGGCGCATTGCTGCCCGGCCACGGCGGCGTGCTCGATCGCATCGACGCGCTCCTGGCGATGCTCCCGCTCGCAGCGCTTGCGTTCGTGAGGTGACTACGATTCAGAACATCGCGGTACTCGGAGCGACCGGCTCGATCGGAGCGAGCACTCTGGATGTGATCGCGCGCCATCCGTCGCGCTTCCGCGTGGCGGCGCTGACCGCCAACCGGCAGGTCGACGAGCTGGCGGAGCTCTGCAGGCGGCACCGCCCCGACTACGCCTGCGTGGCCGACAGTTCGCGCGTGCCGCGGCTGCGCGAGCGCCTGGCGGGAGCCGGCGTCGGCTGCAAGGTCCTTGCGGGAGAAGCGGGCCTCGTGGAGGT
>VAZU01000065.1 GCA_005884745.1 Alphaproteobacteria bacterium | reverse complement strand
GCCTGGGCGGGATCGCGGTCTACGCCGATGACCTCGCCCGCGGGGCCCACCATCCGCGCGGCCAGGAATGCGACGTCACCCGGTCCCGAGCCGATGTCGAGGACGCGCATGCCCGGCGCGATACCGGCTTGCTCGAACAGGCGTTGCGTCGACGGAGCGACCAGTCCGTCCTGGGCGATGAGTCTTTGCCGTTCCGCTTCCGAGCTCCGAAATGGATACGATTCCTTGGTCATGCCGCCTCGTCCGTGTCGCTCCGGCCTTGCAGGCCGTTCATGCCCGATCCCGCGTCGCAATCCGGGGGCGGGCACAGGCGCGCAGCGTCGTCGCCACCGCGAAAACACCGGCCCGTTTCCTCTTACACCGAAAGCCTCTTGCGCACGTCCTCGTCCGTCAGGACGATGCTGGGCGGCGCGTTCGCGACCACCCGAATCTTTTCCATCACGTAAGGCACCATTGGTTTCATCGCCGACCGTTCTCGCAAGCCCTCCGTTCAGGCGCTCACCAAGAACAGGTGACCTGGAGGCGGCATTCCGATCGGAGAATTCCGAGCAAGAGCGCGCCAAAAAAGCCGTTTACTAGCGTGGCACGTTGGCAGCATATTGCCGGGCGGCAGCCCAAGGGGATCACAGGCTGCAGTGGATGGCGCCATGACACAAATCCGCGTCCGGAACGCGATGCTCCTTTCGCTTTTTGCAGCAGCCTTCGCGGCGCCTCCCGCACTGGGCGCCGAATGGAAGCCTACCCGTCCCATCAATCTCATCGTGCCTTGGGCGGCCGGCGGCTCGACCGATCAGATCACCCGCATCACCGCGACCCAACTCGAACCGCTGCTCGGCCAGACGATCGTCATCATCAATCAGGCGGGCGCCTCGGGCTCGTTGGGGACCAGGAGCGCGCTCGATGCCGCCAGGGACGGCTATACCTGGACCTCGGGCGCGGCTCAGGACTTGGGCGCCTACGAAACCTTGGGCCTGCTCAAGACCCGGATCGCCGACTGGAACCTGTTCCTCAACGTGGCCAATATCCAGCTGCTCAGCGTCAATGCAGATTCACCTTACAACACCGCGCAGGAGCTGATCGACGCGATGAAGCTCAAGCCCGGCCAGATTTCGGTCGCCACGGCAGGCGTGACGTCGGGCGGGCACAACGCGATGGAAGCGATCGCGAAGGCAACCGGCGTGAAATACCGGCACGTGACCTATGACGGCGGCAATCCAGCGGTGGTGGCGACGGTCGCGGGCGAAACGGAAGTGACGACACAGCTCGCGGTGGAGCAGGCGGATATGATCCGTGGCAAGCGTCTGCGTCCTCTCGCTACCGTGAGCAACAAACCACTGGAACTCGCAGGCTACGGCACCATTCCGCCGCTTGCGTCGATCCTGCCGGGATTCCGCATGCCTACCAATTACTTCGGCATCTTCATTCCCAGAGGCGTGCCCGACGAAGTGGTGCAAGCCGTCGAAAAAGCCTGGGCGCAAGATATCGTCAACAACGACGTCTTGAAGAAATACGCAACAAGTCGCGGCGCGCTATTTGCGCCGCTCTACGGCGAGCAAGCGCAAGCGGCCGTGTTCCCGGCCGTTCAGGCGAACGCTTGGCTGCTGTTTGAGACCAACAAGGCGAAAGTCTCGCCCGATACGGTCGGCATTCCAAAGCCCTGATACCGCGGTCAGCGGACCCGGCGTGGCCGCGTGACCGGGAGGCGCGATCGAACGATGCAGACCTCCGAACCAGAACCGGGCGCCGGTGGCGCGGCGCAATCGGCCGCGCGCCTGGTAACGCCGCGATCGGATTTCCTTGGCGGGCTCGCGTGGATTGCGTTCGGCACGGCGGTCGCCATCGGATCGTGGCGAATGGACCGCCTGGAAAATCAGGACGTCAACCCGTACACCGTGCCGGGTCTTCTGCCCGGACTGCTTGGTCTTGCCATCGGGTTTTTCGGCACGTTGTTGCTGGCGCGGGCGTGGCGACAGGGCGCGCTCGGCGAGAAAAACCCTCGGTCGGCCGCGATGTCTGCGGCGGAACGCAAGCGCTTCTTGATCGTGCTGGGTCTTTGCCTGACCTTCGGCATCGGCTTGGTGGGGCACGGGCTGCCGTTCTGGCTCGCAGCCGCCGCTTTCGTCTCGACCGCGATCGCTGTTTTGCAGTACCCGCAGCGCCGCGCCGCCAATCAGGTAGCGCGCGGCCTCACCATTGCGATCGTGATCGGGCTCGGCGCCGGCCTGCTGATTACACTCGTGTTCCAAGAGTTCTTCCTGGTGCGCCTTCCCTGACGACGTGATCGAGCGGAACTCGTCATGCTGCAAGGTTTGGCCTCTCTCGGTAATGCTTATCTCTCGCTTCTCAATCCTACGTCGATCGCCTTCGGCCTGTGCGGCGCATTGCTCGGCATCCTGGTCGGCTGCATGCCCGGACTTTCCGCCACGCTGTGCATCGCCTTGCTGACTACGCTTACGGTCAAACTGCCCGCGAACGATGCAATCCTCATTCTGGTGTGCTCCTACGTCGGCACGCTGTACGGCGGCTCGCGTTCGGCGATCCTGCTCAATATTCCGGGAACCGCGGCAAACGCCGCGTCCTGTGCGGACGGCCATGCGCTGGCGTTGCGCGGCGAGGCCGGACGCGCGATCGGCATTGCCACGTCGGGCGCGTTTTGCGGCACGTTGTTCGGCGTGGTGTGCCTGGCGGCGTTCACCCCGACGCTCGCCAACGTGGCCCTCTCCTTCGGCGCCTACGAGTTTTTCTGGCTCGCCCTGTTCGGCGTGACGATGTCGGGGACCCTGGTCGGCAACGATCCGCTGAAGGGATGGTTGATGGGAGCGCTCGGTCTGTTCGTGGCGCAGATCGGCCAGGAAGGGCTGTATGCATACGACCGGTTCACTTTCGGCTTGCCGGAACTATCCGGCGGGATCGCGCTGATCCCGGCACTCATCGGCGCGTTCGGCTTTGCCGAAGTGCTGACCACGCTGGCCAATCCCGTGGAACACAAGCTGCTGGAAATGCGCGACTCGATCCGGCCGCGCTTCGACGAGGTCGCGCGCTACTGGCGCACGGTGCTGCGTTCCGGGGCCATCGGCGTGTTGACGGGCTTGCTGCCCGGGGTCGGCGAAGATTCCGGGGCATGGATGTCGTACGCGGCCGCAAAGGCGACGACGAAGGAGCGCGAACAGTTCGGCAAGGGCTCCATCGACGGACTGATGGCGGCGGAAACCGGTGACATGTCCTCGATTCCCGGGCACATGATTCCCATGCTCGCGCTGGGCGTTCCCGGGTCCGCGCCGTCCGCGGTACTGATGGCGGCGATCATCATCCACGGCATCCAGCCCGGTCCGATGCTGATGATAGAGCATCGGCAGTTCGTCTACGACATGGTTGCGATGACGACACTTGCCACGGTCTGCATCCTCATCTTCGGCCTCTATCTTGTCCGGCCGCTGCTTTATGTCCTGAGGGTCAAGCACAGCGTGCTGATGCCGATCATCTTCCTGATGTCGACCGTCGGCGCGTACGCGACGGCGTGGCGATTGTTCGACGTATACTCGATGATCGCCGTGGGCATCGGCGCGTTCTTCCTGCGCCGTAAGGGCTATCAAATGGCGCCGTTCGTGTTGGGATTGGTCCTCGGTACCCTGCTCGACAAGAGCCTGCGGCGCGGACTGGTGCTTTCCGACGGCAGCGTCTTCCCGTTTTTCACCAGACCGATCTGCATCGGTTTTGCGTCGGTGACGATCTTCAGCATGTTGCTGTATATTCCGGCATTCAGTCGCGGGGTCAATCGCCTCACCGACGCCGTTACGCGTCCGCTGAAGGCGTTGGCGGCGCGCCGCGGGTAGGGTTGAGCGATGCGTCTGGCGCTGTGCAACGAGGTGCTTGCGGCAATGCCCCTGGAACGCCAGTGCGAGCACGCTGCGGCGCTGGGCTACGACGGATTGGAGATCGCGCCCTATACGCTGTTCGACAGGCCCGACGAGGTGACCGCGAACGAGGCCTCGCGTGCCCGCAACGTGGTGGAAAGCGCAGGACTGGCCGTGACCAGCCTGCACTGGCTGCTGGCGAGGCCGGCGGGGCTCTCGCTCACCGATCCCGACGCTTCGACTCGATCCCGCACTCTCGAGGTGATGACTCGCCTCACCGGATTGTGTGCGGCATTGGGCGGAAACGTGCTGGTGCATGGTTCGCCCCAACAACGACAAATCCCACGCGGGGGGACGCACGGGGATGCCCGGGCGCGTCTGGTCGACGCGCTCGCGCAGGTTGCCTCGGCCGCCGCGCGCGAAGGGGTGGTCTACTGCCTCGAGCCGCTGTCGCGCCGGGAGACGGCGCTGATCAACACACTGGCCGAAGCGGCGGAAGTCGTGCGCCAGATCGGGCACCCGAGCCTGCGCACGATGATCGATTGCAGCGCGGCGGGCCTCACCGAGACGCAATCCGTGCCGCAGCTGCTGGAGCATTGGCTTCCGACCAATCTCATCGCGCATGTCCAGATCAATGATCCGAACCGCCGTGCGCCGGGGCAGGGCGACATGCGGTTCGCGCCGATCGCCGCAACGCTGGCGCGGCATGGTTATGCGGGAACGGTCGCGGTCGAGCCGTTCGACTACGTGCCCGACGGCGCGGGCGCCGCGGCGTTTGCCGCCGGTTATTGGCGCGGCGTGCGCGAAGCGCTCGACTGACGCGCGGCATCTTGCACCATGGCAGCGCCGCGCCTTCGCATTCTCGGCCTCGACCTGTTCGAGCGGGACGTGGTGCTGCGGCTGCCGTTTCGCTTCGGCGTGGTGACGCTCACCGCGTGTCCGCAAGCCTTCGTGCGTGCCCGCATTGCGGTCGAAGACGGGGTCGAGGCGGTCGGTGCGAGCGCGGAACTGTTGGCGCCGAAATGGTTCGACAAGAATCTCGCGCTCACCAATGAGGATAATTTCCGGCAACTGCGCGATTCGCTGCGCCTGGCGCGCGAAGCATATCTCGCCGATACGAGATCGCGTTGCGCCTTCCGGCACGCCGCGTCATGCTATCAAGCACTGATCGATAGCGGCAGCTTGCGGGGGCTCAACCCCCTGGTCGTCGGTTTCGGACCCGCCTTGATCGATCGTGCGCTGTTCGATGCACTTTGCCGCGCGCTGGACGTTTCGTTCCATGACGCGATCCGCTGCAACGCGCCGGGCATCGACGCGAGCTTGACGCCCGATCTCGCCGGCTTCGACCTCGACCGATTTCTCGGGGGCTGCAGGCAATTGCCGGACGTCGACGTCCGCCACACCGTGGGGCTGGTCGATCCGATCACCGCAGGCGACGCAACCCTGCGTATCGATGACGGGCTGCCGCAAACGCTGGAGGAAGTCATCACGGTCTACGCCAACCGCTACTTCAAGCTCAAGGTCAGCGGCGACGCCGAAGCCGACATCGCGCGACTGACCCGCATCGCCGCCGTGCTCGATCATCTCACCACCTACAGGATTACGCTTGACGGCAACGAGCAGTTCGCCGATGCGGAAGCGGCGGTGCGGTTCTGGCGGCGACTGGAAGGCACGCCCGCACTGCGGCGGATGGCCGACGCGACGCTCTATATCGAGCAGCCATTGCCGCGCGCCGTCACCCTGGAAACAGACATCGCGGCTCTCGCGAGCGCAAAGCCGGTGCTGATCGACGAGGCCGACGGCACACTCGATGCATTTCCGGCGGCGGTGGCGCGCGGTTACACCGGGGTTTCCAGCAAGAACTGCAAGGGCTTTTACAAGTCGCTGCTCAACGCGGCGCGCTGCGCCCGTCGGAACGGCGAGGGCGGGCCCCGCTTCTTCATGTCGGGGGAGGACCTCACCACGCAGGCGGGGCTTGCGGTGCAGCAGGACCTCGCGCTCGTCAACTTGCTCGGCTTGCGGCACGTGGAGCGCAACGGTCATCACTATGTGCACGGCTTTGCCGGTCAGGGCGCGTCGCGCGACGAGCAACGCGGATTCGCCGAGGCGCACCCGGATTTGTACGAAGGCGATGCCGATAACGTACGTTTGCGTCTACGCGACGGCCGCCTCCACCTCAAATCGCTGGATCAACCGGGCTTCGCAACCGGCGCGCACCCGGATTTCACCACGATGACGCCGATCCCCTGAACCAGTCCGCTGCCGCCCCACGGCCGGATTCGGAGGATCGAGCGCGCCGAGGATCTACGGGGGCGCGACCGAGGTGCAGAAGGTGATCATCGCCCGCGAGACGCGCGAGACGCGCGAGACTGTGCGACAACGCGCGGCGGAATAGATTTCAGAGGGAGTGCGATCCATGCGACTGGACGGCAAGACTGCGATGATCACCGGCGGCGTATCCGGGATCGGCAAGGCGACCGTGCTGGAATTCGCGCGCTGCGGCGCAAAAGTGATCTGCGCGGATATCAACGCAGAGAAAGGCGCCCAGCTCGAGCAGGAGGCCGCCGCCCAAAAGCTGCCGGTCGAATACGTCAAGATCGACATGGCGGATCGCGGCACGGTGCGGGCGTGCGCCGCGCAAGTGCTCGAGCGGCACGGTCGCGTCGACATCCTGGTCAACGCCGCCGGCTGGAACGATTTTCAGCTGTTCCTCGACAACAAGCCCGAATACATGGACCGAGTGATCGCGGTGAATCTCGGCGGAGCGCTGCATCTCACCCATGCGCTCCTTCCCGGGATGATCGCCGCCGGAGGGGGAAAAATCGTCAGCGTGGCAAGCGATGCCGGACGGGTCGGCAGCACCGGCGAGACGGTCTATGCGGCCGCCAAGGCCGGCCTGATCGGCTTCACCAAATCGCTGGCGCGGGAGATGGCGCGATACAAGATCAACGTCAATTGCGTGTGCCCGGGCCCGACCGACACGCCGATGCTGCAATCGCGGCCCGACAAGATCAAGGAAGCCTTCATTCGCGCGATCGCGTTCCGCAGGCTCGGCAAGCCGCAGGAGATCGCCGACGCGATCCTGTTCTTTGCGAGCCCGCGCTCCGACTACGTCACCGGACAGGTGCTCAGCGTCAGCGGCGGGTTGACGTTCGCAGGCTGAGGCGGGATCGATGCATCACGCCGAGGCGATCGGGCTCGCCAATGGCGGCGGGGACACCATCCGCCCGAGTGCTCAGCCGGCGGAGCCGTCTGCCCAACCTCACATCTCCGGCGCTTGCGTCCCTTCCAAATAGCCGCGTTTGCGGGTGTCTGGCATCGAGAGTGACGCCACGAGCGCCACCGCGCAGAGCGCGGTCACGTACCAGGCGAACCAAAACTCCTGCCCGGCCGACTTGAACCACAACCCGACGTATTCGGCGGTGCCCCCGAACAGCGCGTTGGCGACCGCATAGGAGAACCCGACTCCGAGCGCCCGCACCTCGGTCGGGAACAGCTCTGCTTTCACCAGCCCGCTGATCGAGGTGTAGAAGCTGATGATTGCCAGCCCCAACAGGACCAGTCCGAACGCCGCATACGGATCGCCGACGCGGCCGAGCGCGGTCAGCAGCGGTACCGTCGCCAGGACCGCCAGCGAGGAAAAACAGATCATCGAGTTCTTGCGGCCGATGCGGTCCGAGATGGCGCCGAATAAAGGCTGCAGCAGCATGTAGATCAGCAGCACCAAGGTCATCAACGTACTCGCCGTCTTGGCGTCCATGCCGGCGGTGTTGACGAGATATTTCTGCATGTAGGTGGTGAAGGTGTAGAAGATCAGCGATCCGCCGGCCGTGAAGCCGAGCACGAGCAGCACCGCGCGCTTGTGATGCAGGAGCCCACGCAGCGTTCCGGCCTCCTTGCTGTGCATCGATTCCTCGGATGCGGTCTCGGCCAGCGATCGGCGCAGGAACAGCGCGACGACCGCGGCAATCGCGCCGACCAGGAACGGCACGCGCCAGCCCCAGGCCTTGAGCTCGTCGGCGGAAAGGAATTGCTGCAGGCTGATCAGCACGACGAGCGCGAGCAGCTGCCCGCCGATCAGCGTGACGTACTGGAAGGAAGCGTAGAAGCCGCGGTGGCCCTTGGCGGCGACCTCGCTCATGTAGGTTGCGCTGGTGCCGTACTCGCCGCCGACCGAAAGTCCCTGCACCAGGCGCGCGAGGAGGAGCAACGCCGGCGCCACCGCCCCGATCGAGGCGTAGGTCGGCATGACCGCGATCATCAGCGAGCCCGCGCACATCATCAGCACCGAGATGATCATCGAAGTGCGGCGGCCGTGAGTATCGGCGATCCAGCCGAACAGCCAGCCGCCGAGCGGCCGCATGAAGAAGCCGGCCGCGAATACGCCGGCGGTGTTGAGCAGCTGCGTCGTGCGATCGCCGGAGGGGAAGAACGCGGAAGCGAAATAGAGTGCCGTGAACGAATAGGCGTAGAAATCGTACCACTCGACCAGGTTGCCCGAGGAGGCACCGACGATGGCGATGATGCGGCGCCGGGTATCGGCGGCAGCGGATGGGGCCGAGATCGGCAAGGATTCGGCGGCGATGCTCATGGGTTTCTCCCGGGATCTCACGGGCCAAAATGATCTCGGGCCCGACCCGCCCGGCACGAAGTTGGCTGGCCGCGCCCGGTCTTGCGGAATATTCTGTCCTACAAGCAGCAACCGTCGGCTATGTTCCCGCTCGGGGAACCCCGCGGCGGCGCCGAAACCGGGTATCGGGCATGGCGATCTACGCTTCATTGCGCATGCAGCCGGCCAAAGGTTCGCGACGGCACAGGAGCATACCATGAGGCCCGTGGTCATCGCGGTGGCAATCACCGGTTCGGTCCCGCGCAAGCGCGACAATCCTGCGGTGCCGATCACGACCTCCGAGCAGATCGAATCCACGCACGAAGCGTTCGAGGCCGGCGCGTCGCTCGTCCATATTCATGTTCGCAACCCGGACGAGACCCCCTCCTCCGATCCCGAGCGGTTCGCGCAGGTCATGGAAGGGGTGAAACGGCATTGCCCCGGCATGATCGTGCAGTTCTCGACCGGCGGCCGCGGGCGCGACCCCAGCGCGCGCGGCAGCGCGCTGTATCTCAAGCCCGACATGGCCTCGCTCTCCACCGGCTCGGTCAATTTCCCGAGCATCGTGTATGAGAATTCGCCGGCGCTGATCGAGGATCTCGCGACCAAGATGCGAGAGAACGCCATCCGGCCGGAGATCGAGGTGTTCGATCTCTCGATGATTCACGGCGCGCGCGGGCTCGCCGATCGCGGCCTGCTGGACGAGAAGCCGCACGTCCAATTCGTGCTCGGCGTGAAGAACGCGCTCCCCGCGCGGGAGCACCTGCTCGACATTCTGGTGGGCGAGCTCAAGCGGGTGCTGCCGAAGGCGACGTGGACGGCGGCCGGAATCGGCCGTCACCAGGCCGAGGTGATGGAATGGGCGCTTGCCAGACAAGCCGACGGCGTGCGCACCGGGCTCGAGGACAACATCCGCGTCACCCGCGAGCGCCTCGCCGAGAGCAACGCCGAGCTGGTCTCGCTTGCGGCCGAAAAGCTCGGCCGCCACGGCGCGCGCCCCGCGCGCCCGGACGAGGCGCGGGCCATGCTCGGGCTGCGGGCGGGGTGGGCTGGAACAAAAGCTTAGGCGAACTGCAGCGAGCTGATTTGCTCAGCTGTTTGCAACACTGGTGCCCAGGGGCG
The DNA here is from genome assembly GCA_005884745.1 of Alphaproteobacteria bacterium. GTDB lineage: Bacteria > Pseudomonadota > Alphaproteobacteria > Rhizobiales > Xanthobacteraceae > AP-16. The sequence continues at coordinate 588 of VAZU01000065.1, read as the reverse complement.
GAATCGAACCACCGACACCGTGATTTTCAGTCACGTGCTCTACCAACTGAGCTACCTGGGCGCCGGCCGGGCGCGAGGCCCCGGTCGGAAGCGCCGCCTTATAGAGACAAGGCCAGGCACTGTCCAGCCGCGCCGGCCCCTCGGGCGAAGCCTCGAGCGGATCGAACTGCCGATCCGCTCAGCCGTCCTCCTCGTCCTCGGGCCGCGCGCCTTCCTCTGCCTCCTGCTCGGCCGCGGGGACCGCGTAGCGGCCGGAGAACCAGCGGTGGAGATCAACGTCGGCGCAGCGCTTCGAGCAGAACGGCCGAAACCGCTCGGCTGCCGGCTTGCCGCAGATCGGGCACTTGCGCGTGCCGGGAATCGGGTCGGGCATGCGGGAAATATCGGCATTGCGAGGGCCGAAGGGAAGAGCGGCCTCGTTGAAACGGAACCCCTCATCCGGCTCGTTGCTCGTCCCTCGCAACAAGCCACCCCTCTTGAGCACGGGGCGAGCGGAAGCGCGTATGCCTCGGGTCCCTAGCCTCCCGCCGCGCCCGTTCACGACAGTACAGACCTCAGGAACACCCAAGGCGGCGGTGGTGCCCACAG
>VAZU01000335.1 GCA_005884745.1 Alphaproteobacteria bacterium | reverse complement strand
CGGCCGTCACCTGCGGCTCATCCCGGTCCGCCGTGATCCAGGCAAGCTGCTGTTCCTTATCGGCCAGCGTGCGTTCGAGCTCGCGCAGGATGCCGGTCCTGGCCGCAAGCTCTTCCTCCGCCTCGCACAGCTGATCCCGCAGCGCCCTGTCGTGCGTCTCGAGCGCAAAGATCGCGGCGGTCTTTTCGCAGAGATCGAGCTCGAGACGGTTGATCGTTTGCGACCGCTTCCCGAGCTCCGCGAGCTGGCTGGTGGTCTTGTCCCTGAGCTGCTCCACGTTGACTTCGAGACGCCGCATCGACATCGCGAACTGGGCGCGCAGCTGATCCTTGTCGGCCTGCATTTCCGCCATCGACAGGGGCATGGCCGTCTCGAGCCGGCACCGCGTCAGGCGCACGGCGCGCGCATGGATCACGGGAACGGCCGCGAGCGCGAGCAGGCCGGCGGTGAGTAGCCCGAGCGCGAAGTACATGATCGGCTCGATCATGACATCACGCCTTCACCGCGAACGCCGGCACAACTAGGAACATACCGCCACAGCCGCAAGCTCGAGTTTCCCGGCAGGCTAGCCCAGATGTACGAACTGTCGGTTAAGGGCCGTGCCGGCCGGCCGAATCTTGAAAAGCGGCCCGGCATCGGCTTCGCCCCGGGTGCCGGCTGCTTGAACCGGCACAGCGAGCGGCTGGCCCTTGTCGGCCATCAGGAAATCAAGGACCTTCTTGCGTTCCGTCGTGCTCCGATCTCGACCCGTATGAAACTGCCGGGCTCGAGCGGGCCGGCGGTGGGCTTCCTCATGTAGCCGCAGCCCGAGATCGCCGTCACGCGGCTCGAGAGCCTCGATCCCGGACAATTTCAAGTACGTCATCGAGTCGAAAGAGCTTACAGCGGCGTGAGGAACGCCGGGTCCGTTTGCAGGATCGCGGCGAGTTTGGAACCCGGGGGAATCGTGGACTTCCCTAGGGGGGTCCGAGCGCCTAGTACCTCGGCACAGAGGTTTTGACTCGTTCATTTTGGCCTGAGGTGCCCCAGGGCTGCGGATAGGCCCGCTCCATTTTGACGCGGGCCTTTTCGGTTGTGAACATCCATTTGATGCGAGCGCCGGCGGCATTGCGCTGTTGCTCCCAGGCGGCGGTTTCGGCGGCGAGCTGCTCGTAGGTTTCGATGCGCCGATCGAGGCACTGGGTGGCCAAGACGCCGATTTCGATCTCCACCATGTTCAACCAGCTGGCGTGCTTGGGGACGTAGTGGAACTCCAGTCGGCGTAGCACCCGTCGCGCTTCGTCAGCCGGGAAGGTTTGGTAGAGCGCGCCGGCCGAATGGGTGGACAGGTTGTCGAGCACTACCCGGATGCGCTCCGCCTCGGGATAGTGCACATCGGCAAGTTCGCGCATGCAGGCGGCGAAGTCCTGCGCGGCGCGCCGCTCGGTGACCTTCACCTTGCGCCAGGAGCGGCGCACATCGAGGAAGACGAACAGGTTCGCCGTCCCATTGCGGCGATACTCGCAATCGTAGCGCTCGATCTGCCCCGGCTTGGCCGGGATCGGCTGGCGCACCTCGCCGATGAGCTGGGTGGGGCTTTCGTCGAAGCAGACAACCGGCCGCTTTGGGTCGGGCGCTTCGGCATAAAGATCGAGCACATCCTCCATGCGGGCGACGTAATCCGCGTCAACCTGCGGAATGCACCACATGTCCTTGCGCCAGGGCTTGAGATCGTTCTCGGCCAAGCGTCGGCGCACCGTCTCGCGGGAGAGGCTGTCGTGGGCGGTGAGCCTGACCAGCGCATCCGCCAGCAGCTCCAGCGTCCAGCGGGCGCGGCCCGCAGGCGGGCTCGAGCAGGCGGTTGCCACCAGCAGGGCTTCCTCCTTGCCGGTCAGCTTGCGCTCCGCGCCAGGACGCGGATCTTCGCTCAGCGCCCGCTCCAGGTTGCCTTCGACAAAGCGCCGCTTGGTCCGGTAGACCGTGGACCCACCAACCCCCACGCTCGTGGCGATGCCATCGTTGCTGACACCGGCGTCGGCGGCCAGCAGGATCTGTGCCCGTTTGAGTTTCCGCGCTGGGTGCTTGCCCCCGCTCAGAAGCGCCCCAAGCGCGTTGCGCTCGGCTTGGATCAAATCGACACGATAGCGTACATTCATTTGAGCCTCCTGATTGGAGACCCAGATGAATCGACAGATGAATCAAATGTCTGACGGCCATAGACCCGGCTTCACGCCCAAGCAGGGCCAATATCTGGCCTTCATCGATGCCTACACGCGCGTGCATCGGCGGCCGCCCGCCGAAGCCGACATGCAGCGGCACTTCGCCGTGACCCCGCCTTCGGTCCACCAGATGATCCTCACCCTCGAACGCGCAGGCCTCATCCGACGGCAACCCGGCGTACCACGCAGC
>VAZU01000334.1 GCA_005884745.1 Alphaproteobacteria bacterium | reverse complement strand
AACGTGCAGCCGGTGGAGGGATGCTCGCGCCACCCCTGTCAATTCCCGGGCAGATGGCTGGTTCCATGCCGGAGCGGGGCCGTTGCGGGGAGCTGAACTTTGCCCCGCCGTGATTGGTTCTGTCATGGACGCCGCGCACGGAGGCCGCCATGCCGAATCCGCTTTCTGCCGATCTGCTCGAAAAGATGGATGCCTATTGGCGCGCCGCCAATTACCTGTCGGTCGGGCAAATCTATCTCCAGGACAATCCGCTGCTCGAGGTTCCCCTCGAGCGCCGCCACATCAAGCCGCGCCTGCTCGGCCATTGGGGCACCACGCCGGGTCTGAACTTCCTCTATGTGCATCTGAACCGGCTGATCAAGCAAAACGATCTGAATATGATCTACATCATCGGCCCCGGTCACGGCGGGCCGGGGCTGGTGGCGAATACCTATCTCGAAGGCACCTATACGGAGATCTACCCGAACATCGAGCGCAACCGGTACGGGCTGCAACGGTTGTTTCGCCAATTCTCCTGGCCCTACGGCATTCCCAGCCACGTCGCGCCGGAGACGCCCGGCTCGATTCACGAAGGTGGCGAGCTCGGCTATTCGCTGGCGCATGCCTATGGCGCCGCGTTCGACAATCCGGACCTGATCGTCGCCTGCATCGTCGGCGACGGGGAAGCGGAAACCGGCCCGCTCGCGGCAAGCTGGCATTCGAACAAGTTTCTCAATCCGGCCCGCGACGGCGCGGTGCTGCCGATCCTGCACCTCAACGGCTTCAAGATCGCCAACCCGACGATCCTTGCCCGCATTGGCCGCGAGGAGTTGACCGATCTCTTCCGCGGCTACGGCTACGACCCGCTGTTCGTCGAGGGAGACGAGCCCGCCGCGGTGCATCAGGCGCTCGCCGGCACGCTCGATCGCGTGCTCACGAGCATTCGCGGCGTCCAAACCGAGGCCCGCGGCGCGCGGCACCCGAACCGCCCGCGCTGGCCGATGGTCGTCTTCCGCACGCCGAAAGGCTGGACCGGGCCGAAATTCGTCGACGGCAAGCCGGTCGAGGGCACATGGCGCGCGCACCAGGTGCCGATCTCCGATTTCGAGAAACCGGAGCACGTGGCCGCGCTTGAAGCCTGGATGAAGAGCTACCGGCCCTCGGAGCTGTTCGACGCGAACGGCAAGTTCCGCGAGGAGACCGCGGCGCTGGCGCCGACGGGGCACCGCCGCATGGGCGCCAATCCGCACGCCAACGGCGGCGAGCTCCTGCAATCGCTGACGTTGCCGCGCTTTCGCGATTACGCCGTCAAGCTGTCGGCGCCGGGAGCGGTCGAGGCGGAATCGACGCGCATCCTTGGGCAATATTTGCGCGACGTATTCGAGCTCAATGCGGACAAACGCAATTTCCGCCTGTTCGGTCCGGACGAGACCGCCTCCAACCGGCTCGACGCGGTCTATGCGGCCGCCAAGAAGGTATGGATGGCGGCGATCGAGGCCGTCGACGTCGATCTCAGCCCCGACGGCCGCGTGCTCGAAGTCCTGAGCGAGCATCTGTGCCAGGGCTGGCTCGAGGGCTATCTGCTCACCGGGCGCCACGGCCTGTTCTCCTGCTACGAGGCGTTCATCCACATCGTCGATTCCATGGTCAATCAGCACGCCAAATGGCTGAAGACGACGCGCAGCATCGCGTGGCGAAAGCCCATCGCCTCGCTCAATTATCTCTTGACCTCGCACGTCTGGCGCCAGGACCACATCGGTTTCTCCCACCAGGATCCCGGCTTCATCGACCATCTCGCCAACAAGAAGGCCGAGATCGTGCGCATCTATCTGCCGCCCGATGCCAACTGCCTGCTGTCCGTCGCCGATCATTGCCTGCGCAGCCTCGACTACATCAATCTCATCATCGCCGGCAAACAGCGCGAGTGGCAGTGGCTCGACATCGACGCGGCGGTGCGTCATTGCGCGCTCGGAGCCGGCGCGTGGGGATGGGCGAGCAACGGCGCCGCCGATCCCGACGTGGTCATGGCCTGCGCCGGCGACGTGCCGACGCTCGAAACGCTCGCTGCCGTCACCCTGCTGCGCGACTACGTTCCGGACATCCGCATTCGCGTCGTCAACGTGGTCGACCTGATGGTGCTCG
>VAZU01000330.1 GCA_005884745.1 Alphaproteobacteria bacterium | reverse complement strand
CTGCCGAAATGCCCCAGATCGGCGTAGAGCGCTTCCGCTCCGGTCACGGCCAGGAACACGGCGCCCAGCGCGACCAGACCGATGATCCCGTGGCCGGCCAAAAACGTCAGCCCATAGATCGGATTGAGAGCGCGCAACACGCTGGGGTTCGCAACGAGATGCACGAGACCCCCGATGGCGATCACCGCGAACCACACCGCCATGATCGGCCCGAAAAACGCCGCGACCCGGGCGGTGCCGCGAGATTGCACCAGAAACAGAGCGATCAGGATGGCCATCGTGAGGGGCACTACATACGGATCGAACCCGGGCGCGACGATCTTCAAACCTTCGATTGCGGAGAGAACCGAAATGGCCGGGGTGATGATGGCATCGCCGTAGAACAGGGCCGCGCTGCTGACGCCGAGCAGGAGTACCACCACGCCGGCAGGGCCCATCGCGCGCTGCGCCAAGGCCATCAGCGCCAGCGTGCCGCCTTCCCCGTTGTTGTCGAGCCGCAACAGGATGAGCACGTATTTCGCGGTGACGACGAGCAGCAGCGCCCAAATGATCAGCGACAATACGCCGAGCACGGCCGACTCGGTCGCCACCCCGCCTGGCCCCCCGGCGGCGACCACCGCCTCGCGCAATGCGTAGAGCGGGCTCGTGCCGATGTCGCCGTAAACGACGCCGAGACTGCCGAGCGTCAGCGCCCAAAAGCCGGCCTTGGGGTGAACTTCGCCGTTCCCATGGGCCGATGCCTCGCTCCCTTTGGGAGCGGCTACGGTGTGGGCCATCTGTTTTGCCAGGAATTATGCCAGCGATGCTGCACTGCACAATGCGCAGGGTCGCGGCTTATAGCACCGGACCCTGGTTCTGTCAGTCGTGCAGTCATATCAAAAACGCAGATCAGCCATGCGGGAGCGCAGGTGCCTTCCGGCGCACCGTTTCTACTGCTCCAAGGCCGCATGGTTTGGAATCGTTCCGCATGGTTTCTTGTCCGGGCGCAATGCGGTCTGGGCGAGCCCGCGCTAGGCGAGATCCGCGCTGGTGCCACCGGCCCTGCGCCTCCTTGCCGCCGGGAAATTTCGTAGCGGGCCGGCCCCGGCGTTGGATTTCTTTGCGACTTCGCAACGCCTTTCCGAGCCCGCCGTGGTGGGCTATCAGACTGGATCACGAGAAAACGGAAGCGGCGGCAAGCAGCGGAGGACCAAGATGCGCGAGATCGGGCATTTCATCGGCGGCAAGGCCGTGAAGGGCACATCGGGGCGGTTCGGAGACGTGTTCGACCCCAATACCGGCGAGGTGCAGGCCAAGGTCGCGTTCGCCAAGCATGCCGAAGTCGAGCATGCCATTGCGGTGGCGCAGGCGGCCTTTCCGGCCTGGGCGGCGACCAATCCGCAGCGCCGCGCCCGCGTGCTGGTGAAATTCATCGATCTCGTGCAGAACGAGTTCGACGAGCTGGCAAAATTGCTGTCGTCCGAGCACGGCAAGACCATTCCCGATTCCAAAGGCGATATTCAGCGCGGTCTCGAAGTGATCGAGTTCGCCTGCGGCATCCCGCACCTGATGAAGGGCGAGTTCACCGAGGGCGCCGGTCCGGGCATCGATCTGTTCTCGCTACGCCAGCCGCTCGGGGTCGTGGCCGGCATCACGCCGTTCAATTTCCCCGCCATGATTCCGATGTGGAAATTCGGCCCGGCACTCGCGTGCGGCAACACCTACGTCCTGAAACCCTCGGAACGGGACCCCTCGGTGCCGCTGCGCCTCGCGGAACTGCTGCTCGAGGCCGGCCTGCCGAAAGGCGTGCTCAACGTCGTGAACGGCGACAAGGAAGCAGTCGACACGCTGCTCACCGACCCGCGGGTGCGGGCGATCGGTTTCGTCGGTTCCTCGGCGATCGCCGAGTACATCTACACCACGGGCTGCGCCAACGGGAAGCGCGTGCAATGTTTCGGCGGCGCCAAGAACCACATGATCGTGATGCCCGACGCCGACATGGAGCAGGCGGTCGATGCCCTGATCGGCGCCGGCTATGGATCGGCGGGCGAGCGCTGCATGGCGGTCTCGGTCGCGGTGCCGGTCGGCAAGAAGACGGCCGACACGCTGGTGCAAAAGCTCATCCCGCGCGTCGAGGGTCTCAAAGTCGGCATCTCGACCGATCCACAAGCCGATTTCGGGCCGATGGTGACCCGGGCGCATCTCGACAAGGTCAAGAATTACGTCGACCTCGGCATCCAGGAAGGCGCCAAGCTCGTGGTCGACGGGCGCGATTTCAAGCTGCAGGGCTACGAGAACGGGAATTTCATGGGCGGCTGCCTGTTCGACGAGGTCAAGCCGCAGATGCGGATCTACAAGGAGGAGATTTTCGGCCCGGTGCTCTCGGTGGTGCGCGCGAAGGATTACGAGGAGGCCCTGCGGCTTCCCTCCGAGCACGAATACGGCAATGGCGTTGCCATCTTCACCCGCGACGGCGACACCGCGCGGGATTTCACCTCGCGCGTCAACGTCGGCATGGTGGGCGTCAACGTGCCGATCCCGGTGCCGCTCGCCTATCACACCTTCGGCGGCTGGAAACGTTCCATCTTCGGCGACCTCAACCAGCACGGACCGGATTCGATCCGCTTCTACACGCAGACCAAGACCGTGACCTCGCGCTGGCCCTCCGGCACCAAGGAAGGCGCGGAATTCGTCATTCCGACGATGAAGTAGGCGGCTTTACCTCTCCCGAAGGGGAGAGGTCGGCGTCGCACAGCGACGCCGGGTGAGGGGGTCACGATCTATAACGTATAGCAATGGCCGATCCCCCTCACCCCATCCCTCTCCCCTCCGGGGAGAAGGAGGCGATCGCGGCGCGCGCGGAATCAAATTTGATCACCCCTCCCCTGTTTGAACA
>VAZU01000333.1 GCA_005884745.1 Alphaproteobacteria bacterium | reverse complement strand
CCCTCTCATTGCAGCTTACACATTTAGCCGCCGGTTCTATTTGATGATTGTTCGGGATTGCTGCGTTTTCCGTATTGTTGTCGGAACTTATGTCGGCAATCGCGCCTCTTAACGAAAGCCAATCGACATGCTTGCCAAGACCTACCCGGATAGCCGTTGCCGAGTCACATTTTGCTGATTGTCCCGGCTCTGTGCTACCTGGGACATGACCCAAAATGTAGCCACGGGGACTCGTGGCCTGGGTCTGTTACGCCGCGAGCTTCATGCGCTTGAGGTCGGGAGCGATCGCCTCCTCGGCGAGCATCGACAAGGCTTTTTCCAGCGGCACGATTGTCTGCGCCTGGCTGCCGAGCCGGCGGATCGACACGGTGCCGTCCGCCGCCTCCTTCTTGCCGACCACGAGCAGCACCGGGATTTTTGCGACCGAGTGCTCGCGGACCTTGTAGGTGATCTTCTCGTTGCGCAGGTCGGCCTCGACCCGCAGTCCCGCGCGCCGGGCGGCATTGAGCGCGGCGCGGGCGTAATCGTCCGCGTCGGAGGTGATGGTGCAGATGACCGCCTGCACCGGCGCGAGCCACAGCGGGAAATGCCCGGCATAGTGCTCGATCAAAATGCCGGTGAAGCGCTCGAGCGAGCCGAACATCGCCCGGTGCAGCATGACCGGCGTCACCTTGCTGGAATGCTCGTCGATATAGAACGCGCCGAGCCGGCCCGGCATGTTGAAATCGACCTGGATCGTGCCGCACTGCCAGTCGCGTCCGATGGCGTCGCGCAGCACGTACTCGAGCTTCGGCCCGTAGAACGCGCCTTCGCCCTTGTTCAACGTCCACGGCCGGCCGGACGCTTCGAGCGCCTGCATCAGCGCAACCTCCGCCTTGTCCCAAACCTGGTCCGCGCCGATGCGCTGCGCGGGACGATCCGAGAACTTGATGGTCACGTCGGAAAAGCCGAAGTCCTCGTAGATCGACAGGATCAGGTCGTTCATGGCGAGGCATTCCGCCGTGATCTGGTCCTCGGTGATGAACACGTGGGCGTCGTCCTGGGTGAACGCGCGCACGCGCATCAGCCCGTGCAAGGCGCCGGACGGCTCGAACCGGTGCACCTTGCCGAATTCGGCAAGTTTCAGCGGCAGATCGCGGTAGGATTTCAGCCCGTGCTTGAAGATCTGGATGTGGCCGGGACAATTCATCGGCTTGATCACATAGGTGCGCTCGTCGGCCTCGCGGTGCTCGGTGAGGAACATGTAGTCCCGGAACGTCTCCATGTGGCCGGTGACGACCCACAACGATGCGTCCATCAGCTCCGGCGCGTTGACCTCGGCATAGCCGGCCGCCGACTGCCGCCGGCGGATATAGTTCTGCAGATTGCGGAACAGCGCCCAGCCCTTGGGATGCCAGAATACCGCGCCCGGCGCGTCCTCCTGGAAATGGAACAGGTCCATCTCGCGGCCGAGCCGCCGGTGGTCGCGCCGCTCGGCTTCCTCCAGCCGATGCAGATAGGCATCGAGGTCGGCCTGGTTCCCCCACGCGGTGCCGTAGATGCGGGTCAGCATCGGGTTACGTGAATCGCCGCGCCAATAGGCGCCCGCCACCTTCATCAGCTTGAAGGCCGAGCCGATCCGCCCGGTCGAAGGCATGTGCGGGCCGCGGCACAGGTCGAACCAGTCGCCCTGCTTGTAGATCCTGATCGGCTCGTCGTTGGGGATCGAGCTCGCCCTTGTCGCGGAACACGCGCTTGGCCTGCTCGCGGTCCCAGACTTCCTTGGTGAAGGGGCGGTTCCTGGCGATGATCTCCCGCATCTTCGCCTCGATCGCCGGAAAGTCCTCCGGCGTGAACGGCTGGTTGCGGAAGAAATCGTAATAAAACCCGTTCTCGATCACCGGCCCGATGGTGACCTGGGTTCCCGGCCACAGGGTCTGGACCGCCTCGGCGAGCACGTGGGCGCAATCGTGGCGGATCAATTCGAGCGCGCGCGGGTCCTCGCGGGTGACGATCTCGATCCTGGCGTCGTGCTCGACCGGGTCGGCGAGATCCGTCAGTCGGCCGTCGACCGCCATCGCCACCGCCTTCTTGACGAGCGATTTCGAGATCGCCTCGGCGATTTCGGTTCCGGTTACGCCATCGGGGAATTCCCGACGGGCCCCGTCGGGAAGGGTGAGGGCAACCATTCTTCTCTCCTGCTCACTCGCTGCCTACGAACGCAGGTAAGCGGTCGAAGCAATTTTCTTCCGTGGCGGGCCTCGGCCGCCGCCGAGCCGATCGGGCTGATCCTCAACCGGAATCCGCCGGGACGGCATTGGTGCCGCGCCAGCGGCCGTAGCGCCACGGCATATACCAGCGGGATTTTCCGGGCAACGCGGCGGGCACGAGATCGAGCCCAGCGCTGCCGAGCGGATGGCAGCGCAACAGCCGCGCCAGCGCCATCCAGCCGCCGGCCCACAGGCCAAACCGGCCGATCGCCTCGTCGGCGTATTCCGAGCAGGTCGGCAGGTGCCGGCAATGCCAGCCGATCAGCGGCGAGAGGGTGTGGCGATAGACCTGGATCAGGCCGCGTCCTGCCAGCCGGGGGGCACGGGTCACGGCAGCGAGGAGGGGCGGGCGCATGCCTATTCCGCGGCCAATGAGCCCCGGCGCTTGGCCTCGATCTGTTCGATCGCGGACACCACCGCGTCGAAGGTGAGCAAGGTCGAGGCGTGGCGCGCCTTGTAATCGCGCACCGGCTCCAGCACGGCAATGTCGGCCCATTTGCCCGCCGGCGGCGAGCCGTTCTCCTTGAGCATGCGGCGCACCGTCTCGCGCAGCTCGCGCAATTCCTGGGCGCGAGAGCCCACGACGTTGCGCGCCATGATGGAGGAGGACGCCTGGCCCAGCGCGCAAGCCTTCACCTCGTGGGCAAAGTCGGTCACGACGTCGCCGTCCATCTTCAAGTCGGCGGTGACCGTCGAGCCGCATAGTTTCGAGTGCGCCCTCGCGGTCGCGTCGGGATGCTCCAAGCGCCCCAGCCGCGGAATCGAGGCCGCGAGCTCAAGAATCCGGCGGTTATAGACCTCGTTCAGCATGCGTCTCGCCGAAATTTGACCAACGGCGCCGTTTGCACGATCTCTCGAGCCGAATATATAGGGACGGATCGGGCCAGGCGATATGCGTCGCCTGGCCCGGCCGTGCCGGCCTATTGCGGAGCCGCATAGACGACGCGGCCGCCCGGTGACACTCCCGGCGCGCGGTTTCCGCCTGCGGCGCCGGTCGAACGGAGAGACTTGATGGACGCCATCCTGAAACCGTTTCCCAAGCCGCAGCTGTCGGACCATGTCCGCGCGGCGCCGCGGCCGGTCAGCCCGCGGCCTTCGCGCGAAGATGCAGAAGCCGCGGTCAAGACGTTGATTGCATTCGCCGGCGACGACCCGGCTCGGGAGGGTCTGCGGGATACGCCGGCGCGGGTCGTGAGCGCCTATGAGGAGCTGTTCCGGGGCTACCGCGAGTGCCCGCTCGACGTGCTCGACCGCACGTTTTCCGAGATCGGCCGCTATGACGATCTGGTGCTGATCCGGGACGTTCCGTTCTCCTCGCATTGCGAGCACCATATGGCGCCCTTCATCGGCAAGGCGCACGTGGCCTATATCCCGATCGAGCGGGTGGTGGGGCTTTCCAAGCTGGCGCGGCTGATCGACGTCTATGCGCGCCGGCTGCAGACCCAGGAGCACCTGACGTCGCAGGTGGCGACCGCGATCGACGAGATCCTCAAGCCGCGCGGGGTGGCGGTGATGCTCGAAGCCGAGCATCTGTGCATGTCGATGCGCGGAGTGCAGAAGCCCGGGGTGTCGACCGTCACCACGCAATTCACCGGAAGCTTCCGCGAGGCGACCGAGCAGGTGCGCTTCATCACCCTGGTGCGCAGCGCCGCCTGAGCCGAATTGGCGGCTGGGCTCGGAACACCTCCCCCTGAAAGGGGGAGGTCGACCGCGCAGCGGTCGGGAGGGGGTCGCGATCCCCGCCCCCTCCCTCCCCTTTTCAAGGGGAGGGAGTCGATTGCGGCCCGCTCGATGTGCATCGTTCCGCCGAGTCTCTCGCCACTCTGGCAAGTCCCCAATACCCGTGGCACGTTCGATCGTGCCCGACCGCGAGCCGTGCAGCAGATTTTCCGTCGATCACGCGAGGTGGCCCTTGTCCGGAAACAGCGATTGGTTTGCGCCGTACGGCTCCTCCGCCGAGGCGGAGGAGGGGGGCTTGCTTTCGCCGAAATTTGATGCGGACGGGCTCCTGACCTGCGTCGCCACGGACGCAGGCACGGGCGAAGTACTGATCGTCGCGCACATGAATGCGCAGGCGCTGATCAAGACGATTACGACCGGCGAAGCCTGGTACTTCAGCCGGTCGCGCAAGACCCTGTGGCGCAAAGGAGAGACTTCGGGCCACTCCCAGCGCGTCGTCGAGATGCGGGTCGACTGCGATCAGGACGCGATCCTGCTCAAGGTCGTGCAGGCGGGCAGGGGCGCCTGTCACACTGGACGGCGATCCTGTTTTTACCGCGCGGTGCCGCTCGGACCGAAAGGCTCGGGACCGGTCACGCTCGAGTTCCGCGGCGCGGAGAAGGCATTCGATCCGGATGCCGTGTATGGCGATCGGAAGAAGCGCTGATGGTTTCGTCGTTTGCAGCTCGTTGCTGACCTCACCCGGGGCCTGCGGCTGCGGCCCGTGCCAGCAATTGTTTGGCGCGCTCGAGATGCGGGCGGTCGTACATGACGCCCCCGATGCCGACGACGCCGGCGCCGGGTTTTTCCGCAAACGCGGCAATCACCGCGCGCGCCGTGGCAATCGCGGCGGGCGAGGGCGTGAACACCTCGTTGATGGTTTGAACCTGCGCCGGATGAATGGCGAGCTTCGCGGTGAAACCGTCGCGGCGCGCTTCCTCGGCCTCGCGCTTGAGTCCCGCGAGATCGCGGAAATCCACGAACACCGTATCAATCGCCTGAATTTTTGCAGCTGCGGCCGCGGCGAGGCAGAGATTGCGCGCGAAGCGGAACGGCTCGGTGAAACGCCCTTCGGCGTCGCGATTGGTCTCGGCGCCGAGATCGGCGGACAAGTCTTCCGCGCCCCAGCTCAGTCCGGTGAGCCGCCCGCTGGCGCCGCCATAGGTGCCGGCGACGAACAGCGCGC
>VAZU01000332.1 GCA_005884745.1 Alphaproteobacteria bacterium | reverse complement strand
GTCGAGATGCGCGACCGCAGCGCCGCCCTCGGCCTTGGGCAGCATGATCGCATCGGGGCGCCCGGCCACGATCGCGTCGAGATCGGCATCGGTCAATCCGGTCTCGAGCGCATTGACGCGCACCATCAGCAGCGGGCCGGGCTGGCGCTTGCGTGCATCCTCCAGGAAAGCGAGCGTGGTCGTGCGCGCGGCCTCCTTGCGCTCAGCCGCCACCGAGTCCTCGAGATCGAGGATCAGGGCGTCGGCGCCCGCCGAAAGCGCCTTGGCGAGCTTTGCCGTGCTGTCGCCGGGCACGAACAGCGCCGAACGCAGGGCCGCGATCATCGCGGCCGCATGCGCATGAACGCCTGGCGGTGACATTCGGCGACGAGCTTGCCGTCCTGATTGTAGGCGCGGTGATAGAACTCGACGATGCCGGCTCCGGGCCGGGAATTCGATTCCCGCTTGCCCAGCACTTCGGTGGTGCAATGAACGGTATCGCCCTCGAACAGCGGATGCGGGAACTTGACCTCGGTCATGCCCAGATTGGCGATCGTGGTCCCCACCGTGAGGTCGTTGACCGAGATGCCGATCATCAACCCGAGCGTGAACAACGAGTTCATCAGCGGCTTGCCCCATTCGGTCTCCTGCTCGCAGAAATGCCGGTCGATGTGCAGCGGCTGCGGGTTGAGCGTCATGTTGGAGAACAGCATGTTGTCCATCTGCGTCACCGTGCGGGTGAGGCGATGCTCGAAGGTCTGGCCGAGCGGAAAATCCTCGAAATAGAGCCCGCCGCGGGGATGGCGGGCGGCGGAGAGCGTGACGTGTTCCATGGGTTTCCTCCTGGATCCCG
>VAZU01000329.1 GCA_005884745.1 Alphaproteobacteria bacterium | reverse complement strand
AGGCCTGACGAACGTCCGCCACATTGCCCCGCGCCGACCAGGATTCCACGTCCCACTCGGGGTCCGGCACCGCCGTGGTGAAATAGGTCTCATCGCGTCGAGCGTTCACCGGATACATGATGATATGCCGGTCCGGCCCCCACCATTTCGTGCAGGTATCGAGGGCAAAACCCTGCATCAGGGCCGTTGGAAAAACCGTGCGGTAGGCGACGCGGCCGATGAATCTCGGCTTCTCCGGTCCCAGCAGAATTTCGCGAACGCGCGAATGAACGCCATCGGCGCCGATCACGGCATCCGCAACGGCACGGCTGCCGTCGGAAAAGCGCAGTCCGTGGACCGCGCCGCGGCGATCGATGTCGATCAGTTGCTTGTCGAACCGGATCAGCTCCGAGGGCACGACCGAGAACAGGCCAGAATGCAGGTCGCCGCGATGCAGCAGCAGGTACGGCGCGCCGTATCTCTGCTCGGCTTGGGCGCCGAGGCTGAGCTCGAACAGATGCTCGCCCGTGTCCCATACGCGGTTGGCCCAGGACGGCGGCTCGAAGCCGACCTTGCGCAACAGCGGCTCCAGCCCGAGCGCGCGCAGCACCCGCATGGCATTGGGGCTCATCTGAATACCGGCGCCGATCCGCAGGAATTGTTTCGCCTGCTCGTAGATCGCAACCTTTGCGCCCTGCCGAGCCAGGAACGCGGCGACCGCGAGCCCGCCGATTCCCGCGCCGATGATTGCAAAGCTCGGTTTTGCGCTCAAGGGGGGTCTCCGATCCAACGAGCTTGTAGGATGGGTTGAGCGGAGCGAAACCCATCATCGGCTGCGGCATGAGAGGAGCGATGCACTGATTCCCGATTACGTCGGCGCCGAGGCAAAGGTACCTGCCTATCTCAGAACGGCGCATCCCCCGCGATGGTGATCCGATGCATGCGCCGGCGCTTGCCCGGATAATCGTTGAGCGCGCGGTGCTGGGTGCAGCGGTTGTCCCAGATTGCCAGCGAACCGACCTCCCAGCGGAATCGGCAGGTGAACTCCGGCTGAACGGCATGGATCATGAGAAAATCGAGAATCGGTCGCGCCTCGGCGCGCCGGAAGCCCTCGAGCGTTTGCGTGTGATTGCTGATGTAGAGCGCCTTGCGGCCGGTCTCGGGATGGGTGCGCACCAGCGGATGCGCGCACTCGGTCTGCAGGTCGCCCGGCTCGCGGACCTTGGCGGCCATCTTTTCGTTGCCGGCGTAGCGGCCCTCCCTCGGCGGGCCGATCGCACCGTTCCGGCTCAGCGTCTGGCGGTCGCCGACATTCCAGGTCTTGACTCCCTCGAGCAGCTCTTTCATCGGATCGGATAGCGCCTCGTAAGCGAGATACATATTGGCAAACAGCGTATCGCCGCCCGCATCGGGGGTTTCCTTGGCAAAGAGTATGGTCGCCTTCGCGGGCTTCGGATTGAACATCTGGTCGGTGTGCCAGACCTCGCCGAACGCTCGGGTGTCGCCCTCTTCCTTGATGATTTCGAGGATCTCGGGATGTTCGTCCATGCCTTTCATGAAGGGGTGATGGTGGATCTCGCCGAAACGCTTGGCAAAGGCGATCTGCTGCTCTGGCGTGATGGTCTGCCTGCGGAAAAACACCACCAGATGCTCGAGCCAGGCGGCCGCTATTTCCTCGAACGCCCCGTCGTCCATGTTGCCGAGATCGACGCCGGCGATTTCAGCGCCGAGCGCTCCTGCGATAGGCTTGACCTCGATGCGCCGATAGGATGCCACGGGTCGCTCCTTCGATCGGGGATTCTGCAAGAAGCGACGCGGCCGGTCAACGACGCGCCTTCGCTCGCGATCCTCGCGCGTGCGGCGACGGCGGCAGGGAGAACGAAGCATGGGAGCCAGGATCGCGATCGTCGGCACCGGTGCAGTCGGCGGCTACGTCGGCGCCCATATGGCGCAAGCCGGCGAGGACGTGATCCTCGTCGACTTCTGGCCGGAGCATGTCGAGCGGATCCGGGCAACAGGCTTGCGCATCAGCCACCTGCGCGACGTGCGCGAGTTCACCATAGCGGCGCGTGCCATGCACGTGACCGAACTGCAGGGCCTCTCCAGGGAACGACCGATCGACATCGCCTTCGTCTCCACGAAGTCCTACGACACGGCCTGGGCGACGATGATGATCAGGCAGTATCTCGCCCCCGGCGGCTTCGTCGTTTCGCTACAGAACTGCATCAACGAGGAGACCATCGCCGGCATCGTCGGCTGGGGTAGGACGCTGGGCGCGATCGCGAGTTCGATCACGGTCGAGCTGTGCGAGCCAGGCCACGTCCGCCGCGCGGGGGGCAAGCATGGCGCGGGCAGCAACGCGCCGACCGCGAGCCCGCCGATCCCGGCGCCGATGACGGCGTAGCTCGGTTAAGCTCGTCGTCAACGCCATGGGGAACGGGGTGTCGGCCTCGACCGGCCTCATCACCCGCGACATCCTGCTCGACGACGGGCTGCGCCAGTTCACGGCCCGGCTCGGTAGCGAGGCGATCCGGGTCGGCCAGGCGCTCGGCTATCGGCTCGAAGAGATCCACCACCTCGACCCGGAGATCATCGCCCGTGCCGGCGAAGGCCATCTCGAAGCCAAGGCCGAGTACGACGCGCGCCGCCTTGCCGAGGCGCGCAAGCCCGGCGGCGGCGCGCACCGGCCCTCGATGGGCCAGGACATGGTCAAGGGCCGCCGGACCGAGATCGAGTTCCTCAACGGCTTCATCGTCGACAAGGCCGAGGAGATCGGCGTGGCCGCGCCGGCGAACGCCGCCTTGACCGACATCGTCAAGCGGGTCGAGAAGGGCGAGCTTTCGCCCGACAGGCGTCACATCCTCGAGCTGCGGCTGAACTGATCCCGGTTGCCCGTGTCCGGTGCCCGGGCCGCCCGGGCGGCCAAACGCAAGCTTGCGCAGCGGCAGCTCGCGCCTGAACGCGCGCAGCAACCGCCTCGCATCGGGGCTCATCTAAATGCCGGCGCCGATCCGCAGGAACCGTTTCGCCTGCTCGTAGATCGTGACCTTGGCGTCCTGCCGAGCGAGCAACGCGCCGACCGCGAGCCCGCCGATCCCGGCGCCGACGACGGCGTAGCTCGGTTTGGCGCTCACTGGCAACTCTCCAATCAATAACTTCCTTGCACTGCCGCCACAGCGATGCAGTCGTACTAGGAAGTGAGCTCATAGCCGTTGCTAAAGCGGTTTCCAGTTTTTGTGAATCGAGGGGATTCCCTTTAGACCGCGAATAACATTCTGTGGGCTCCTCGTGACCTTGAGGGGACCGTCGTCAAGCCGGAACGGGCGTGAAGGTAATCCGCCCAGGCTTGCCCGTCTTCTTGTGCGGCTTGACCACGATCTCAACGTCGCGGTCGAAGCCGGTCAGAAATTCCATCAGGCGCTCGATGGAATACTCACGGAAGTGGCCTTTGAACATGCGGGACACCTCTGGCTGGCTGATGCCGATACGCCGGCCAACCTGAACTTGGGTGAGCTTGCGTTCCTTGGCGAGCCGATGAATTTCCGAGACGATCTGAGCTTTCAGGAAATGGGTGTCGGCATCAGGCAAGCCGAGATCGGCAAAGATATTGCCGCTTCCCCCGTCGATTTTGACCCTGCGAGTCATCGCTTGCTCTCCTTTTTGAACCGCTGTGCATGGTCCTGCTCAGCATCCCTCAATCGCCGCCTGATGAGATCGATGTCGCTTTGCGGCGTCTTGATGCCTCGCTTCGATTTCTTTTTGAAGGCATGCAAGACATAGATGGCCTCGCCAAAGCGCACTGTGTAGACGGTCCGGTAGGTGTCGCCGTCGAAGTCCTCGACCAGCTCCAACGTCCCGCTGCCAAACCCTCTTAGCGGCTTCGCCGATGGCGGATGTTGGCCGGTCTGCGCCAGGTACAATTCGAACCCGAAACCGTCCTGGACGCGCGACGGGAATTCGCGGTAGTCGCGCTTGCTGGAAGCCACCCACAGCAGCGGACGTTCCGGGCGCACCGTCTTCGCCATCGGCCAAATTATGAGTATTGACTCATATTGTCAA
>VAZU01000331.1 GCA_005884745.1 Alphaproteobacteria bacterium | reverse complement strand
GTACAGGAGCATCGATGTCGCTGGACGCCCGCATGCGGACCCCGTTTGCGCCGAAACTCGACCTGCCGCCCGCGTTCCGGCCGGTGGGTCTGCGCGAGATCGGCGACGCGTTTGCGCACGCGCAGAGCATTGCCGCCGAGGAGGGCGCCGGGACCCTGGTTTGGGTCGGCCGCTTCGACGTCGTCGAGTTCGCGGTGGTGCTGGAGCCCGACGAGCCGCTCGCCGAAGCGCGCCGCGCGTTCTACGCAGGGATGGCGGCGCTCATCGATGCGCTCGCGGTCCATGCTCCGCCGGAGAAGCCGATCAGCGTGGATTGGCCGGATGCGGTCCGGGTCGACGGCGGTCTCGTCGGCGGCGGACGCCTGGCGTGGCCGAAGGCGGCCCGCGAGGATCGTCCCGCGCCCTGGTTGGTCTTCGGCGCCATGATCCGCACCGTCGAGATGACCGAGCGCAAGCCGGGCTTGCGTCCGCTCGGGGCCGCGCTCGAGGAGGAGGGTTTCCACGATCTCGGCTCCGGCCAAGTGGTGGAAAGCTTCGCGCGGCACCTGATGGTGCTGACCGACGCTTGGCAGGAGGCCGGGTTCCGCAGAATCGCCGAATCCTATCTGTCGCGGATTGCGGCCGAGCGCGGCGTCGAACGCTCGATCGATCGGGCCGGCGATCTTTTGGTCCGCCGCGCCGGCGAACGCGAGATCGGCAAGCGCCGCCTCGTCCCCGCGCTCGCGCTGCCGTCCTGGCTCGATCCGCAAACCGGAGCCCCGCGCGCATGAAGCTGTTGCGCACCATTCGGCTCGATCCGTCGGATACCTTCGTGTTCGAACGCGCCGCGGAGCCCGGCGAATGGGCGGTGCCCGGCGCCTTCGTGTTTCTCGATGCCGAGCCGGCAACGCTCGAGGGCAAGGCGCGCACCGCGTTTCGCAGCGGCTTTTTGGGTATTTCAAGTCTCGGCTGGTCGACGCTGGTGCAAGTCGTCGAGGCGGACGAGGAAAACCGCAGCGCTGCGATCGAGACCCTGGCGGCGCGTCTCGTCGAGCATTTCGGCGCTCCGGATCTTGAGACGGCGCGCGGCGCGGCCGCCGAGGAGGTCGCCTTTGCCGCATCGCTCGCGGAGCATCCGCCCGATACGCTGATCGCCATGCATCGCGTTCAGCGGGACGGCGAGATCCGCGAGACGTTTCGCACGCTGCGTCCGCGCGCGGGCGCGAAGCCGCTGCGCGCCTTCGCGTTCCTCGAGGTCGAAGGCGAGGAGGAGGCGGACGAGGAGGTGGATCTCGTCGCACTCGGCACGGAGAGCAGGACTCGCTCGCATGACTGAGGCGGATCGGCAGTCTCCTCCCTCTCCTCGCGGAGGTCTGGCATTTGGCTCCGAGCGGGCCGCAAGCGACTCCCTCCCCTCGAAAAGGGGAGGGATGGGGTGGGGATCGCGACCCCCTCCCGACGCGGAGCCTGGCCCGGACTTGATCCGGGCCGGTCGACCCTCGGGTCAAGCCCGAGGGCAGGCTCTCCCCCTTTCAGGGGGAGGTGTCCGGAGCAAGCCGCTCGGCACGCGCCACCCGCCCGGCAGGGGCGGGCCATGAAAGACTTCTGGCTCTCCTGCGGGCATCATCTGCTCGACCGCGAGGCTGGTGGTGACCGACGAATTCCTGAAAATCTATCTGGCTCGGCCCGAGCTCGCGCCGCCGGCGGAGGCATGCGCGGCGGAGCGGACGCTCCATCGCACGCTGCTCGAAAATCCGCGCCGTGCCGTCGCCGCGCGCGAAATCGCCGCGATTGCCGATGCCGACGCGCGGGAGAATTTTGAGCTGCTGGTCGCATTCCGCGATCATCTGCTGGCGCATCCCACGCTGGAAGCGGCGTATCTGGCGCTGGCGCGCAACGGCGTCGGCAGCACGCCGCCGCTGTTCCTCAATCAATTGGTCCACGTGATTCTCCGCAATGCGCTCGACGGCTGCGACGACCCCTTCGTGCTGCGCGCGGCCGAGCTCATGTTCCGGCCGCAACGCATCACGATTCACGACGGCGCGCCGCTTGCCGCCGACGAGGAGCTGATTTCCGGCAAGAACGGTGCTCCGGTCTCGCCGCTGGTGTCGATGCTGGGCTTGCCGGGCCCAGATGCGATCGACGTTCTGAACCAAGACAATGCGCAGGGCTATTGGGCGCGCAGCGATCGCTTCGATTTCGCCCTCGATCTCACGGCGGGACGGCGCGGCCACGCGGCGCTGGCGCAGGCGATCGCCACATTCCTCCGCCACATGCTGGCGCTCGAAGCGGACATCGAGCCGCTGATCGAGGTGCGCAACGCGCCGCTCGCCTGGTACGTCGGGCTCGACGCCGCAGCCACGAAGATCGGCGACCGATTGTGGAACGGCGAGGAGCTCGATTCGGCAACCGCCGGACGCGTGCTCGGGCTCTATCGCCTGACGTTCCGCGATGCTACACGGCTTTCCGAGCAACTTGCCGGCGAGGACGTTTATCTGATCCTGGCGATGACGCCCGACGGAATGCTGCGGGTCAAGCCGCAGAATCTCGTGGTCGGGCTGCCGATCCGTTCGCCGGAGAGAGTGAGTTGAGCATGTACGTCCCGCTCGTTCGTCTGCCGGTCGGCGTCGTCGTGGAGCGGCGCAAGGCGACGAGCCCGTGGACCGAGCACGTCTGGCGTCCTGTCTCGGTGCTCGCCGGCATCCCGGAAGCGGCGCCCTGGACCGAGATCGCGACCGCCCCGGACGCCGTGCGCTTCTTTGCCGGCAGCGTCGACATCGAGCTGTATCGCTCGGACACCGCTCATTACCGCGATAACCTCGATTCGGGCGCGCCTTCGCTGTGGGTGGTGTTGCGGCCCACGGGGCGCGAGCCGCCGTTCGAGCTGAAGACCGTCACCGCCGATCCGACCGAGGGCGAAGGCTTTACCGAGCCGGGCACGGATCTCGTCGAGCAGGTGGCGATGCCGGAGCCGATCCGCCAAGCCATCGCCGCGTTCGTTGCCGAGCACCCGGCCGAGCATTCCTTTGCCAAGCGCGAGCGGGATCGCGCCGATCCGGAAGCGCTAGGTCGGCGCGTTCCTGGCGCGCTGGTCGCGACGCAAACGTAAAGCCGCGGCGGCCCAGGCGGAGCCCGTTACCGAACAACCCGCCGCACCCGCGGCGACGGCGAGCGAAAAATCCGAGCCGCCGAGCGCCCCGCCGGCGGCGCGATCTCAGCCGCAGCCGGCGGCGGAACTGCCGCCGATCGATTCCATCGACAGCGGCACGGACATTCGCGCATTTCTCGAGCAAGGCGTGCCGCAGGACCTTGCGCGCGCCGCGCTGCGCCGGGCCTGGAGCAGCGATCCCGCCATCCGGGATTTCATCGGCCTTTCGGAGAACGCCTGGGATTTCAACGCGCCGGAGGGCGTCCCGGGATTCGGACCGTTTGCTCCGGATGCTGCGCGGCAACTCGTTGCCCAGGTGCTCGGAGATCCGGATCCGGCTTCCGGCGAAATGCCGTCGGTTCCGGCTGCCGCCCAGTCCGATCGCTCCGCGAGCGGCGGCGATTCCGAACACGAGGTTGGGAAGGCAGGCGAAAGCGGCGGGACGCAAGCGCCGCCGGCCGGCGGCGTACGCACTCCTGCGGAACCGGAGGCCCGCCGGGACGATACTGCAATGCAACAACAAGCCGCAGGGCCGGAACCGCCGCCGCGGTCGTCGGGTCAGCGATCATAAATGAACTATTGACCGGGCCAGGATCGACGCGCATCCTCGCAGGGTCTTGAACCGCAAGAACAATCCAGAGGAAACCGCCACAATAAAATCCAGAGGCCGATTGTTCGAGAACTTCGAAGAAGCGGCTGACGAAGATGGGAGGAACGGGATGCTCGCCGGCCGGATCGAGCCGTCCCAGCCGTCACAATCTCAAGTCGAAGAGAGCCTCGCTATGGCCGCGCTGCCAGACGAGGTCGATGCCGCGCGAGCGCGCGAATATGCGCTGCTCGCCGCCTTGCTGACGCGAACCCCGGATCGGCAGCTCCTCGAAGACATCGCCGATCTCAAGGTCGACGCGACCCCGATTGGGCTTGCCCACGCGGCGCTCGCCGAGGCCGCCCGCGCCGCCAGGCCGGAGACGGTGGAGCGGGAGTTTTTCGACCTGTTCATCGGGATCGGCCGTGGCGAGGTGATGCCCTACGGCTCCTATTATCTGACCGGATTCCTCTACGAGCGGCCGCTGGCGCGCCTGCGCTCCGATCTCGCCGAACTCGGCATTGCGCGCTCCGAGGGCAATTACGAGCCGGAGGATCACCTCGCGACGCTATGCGAAGTGATGGCGGGGCTCGCGGGCGGCCGCCTTCCGGCGCCGTCCGGCAGCGACGAGAGAATCTTCAAGAAGCACGTCGAGCCGTGGGCCGCGCGCTTCTTCGCGGACCTCGAGCGCGCGCAAGCCGCGCAATTCTACCGCAGCGTCGGCATGCTCGGCCGGGTATTCATCGAAATCGAATCGCAAGCCTACGCATTGCCGGCGTGAGCCGCCGGCCGAACGATCACGGAGCAGCCCGCCATGGACAAACCGCAGAAGAAGACAGTGGCCCGTCGCGATTTCCTTCGCGTGCTGGCGGCGGGCGCCGGCGCCGCGGCCGCCACCAGCGCCGTGCCGCTGACGAGTCCGGCCGCGGCCGCCGAATCCGACCAGGAGAAGCGCAAGGCGCGCTACAAGGAAACCGAGCACGTCAAGGCGTTCTACCGGGTCAACAAATATCCGCAGTGAGGGAGACGAGGCCGTGTTGATCAAAAGGAAGGAACGCGAAGCGCACCGCGGCAAGCTGGCGGCCGCGCTGGCCGGCCAATCGAGCGGTGGGCTCGACCGCCGCACGTTCCTGCGCCGCTCGGGCCTCGTCGCCTCGGGGCTGGCGACGCTCGGCGCCTTGCCGCTCGGCGGCGTACGCAGGGCCGAGGCGGGTCCCCCGCCGCGCGCCGGCGCGCCGGTCGCCACCCGCAAGAACATCTGCACGCATTGCTCTGTCGGCTGCACGGTGACGGCCGAGGTGCAGAACGACGTGTGGATCGGCCAGGAGCCGAGCTGGGACAGCCCGTTCAATCGCGGCTCGCATTGCGCCAAGGGCGCAGCGGTGCGCGAGCTCGTGCATTCCGACCGCCGGCTCAAATATCCGCTCAAGCTCGTCGACGGCCAGTGGACCCGCGTCGCGTGGGACAAGGCGATCGACGAGATCGGCGACAAGATCCTGCAGATCCGCGAGAAATCCGGGCCGGATTCGATCTATTGGCTGGGCTCGGCGAAAATGACCAACGAGGCCGCCTACCTGTTCCGCAAGCTGGGAGCATTCTGGGGCACCAACAACACCGATCACCAGGCCCGCATCTGCCATTCGACCACGGTCACCGGCGTAGCCAATACCTGGGGCTACGGCGCGATGACCAACAGCTACAACGACATCCGCAACGCCAAGACGCTGATCATCTGGGGCGGCAATCCCGCCGAGGCCCATCCGGTGTCGCTGCAGCATTTGCTGGAGGGCAAGGAGCTCAACAGGGCGAATTTCATTGTGGTCGATCCGCGCATGACGCGGACCGCCGCGCACGCCACCGAATACGTGCGGCTGCGCCCGGGCACCGACATTCCGGTGCTCTACGGCATGATGTGGCACATCCTCAAGAACGGCTGGGAGGACAAGGAATTCATCAAGCAGCGCGTCTACGGCTTCGACGACGCCAAGAAAGAGATCGAGAAGTGGGATCCGGCGGAGGTCGAGCGGGTCAGCGGCGTTCCCGGCGAGCAGCTCAAGCGCGTCGCCGAAATGTTCGCCACCCAGAAGCCGGCCACGCTGATCTGGTGCATGGGCCAGACCCAGCACACGGTCGGCACCGCCAACGTGCGGGCGAGCTGCATGGCGCTGCTGTTGACCGGCAACGTCGGCAAGCCGGGCACCGGCGCCAACATTTTCCGCGGCCATGACAACGTGCAGGGCGCGACCGACGTCGGCCGCGATATCGTGACGCTGCCGTTCTACTACGGCCTCGTCGAGGGGGCCTGGAAGCATTGGGCGCGCGTCTGGGAGGTCGACTACAACGATTTGCTGGCGCGCTT